>JAEZID010000094.1 GCA_023416195.1 Pseudomonadota bacterium
CCAAGGCCGTCCCGCAGGAGGATGGCAGCCACAAGATCACCGGCACGAAGATCTTCATCTCCGCCGGCGAGCATGACCTGACCGAGAACATCCTGCATCTCGTGCTGGCGCGCCTTCCCGACGCGCCCGCCGGAACGCGCGGCATCAGCCTGTTCCTGGTGCCGAAGTTCCTGCCCAACGAGGACGGCACGGTCGGCCCGCGCAACGGCGTCGCCTGCGGCTCCATCGAGCACAAGATGGGCATCAAGGCGTCCGCGACCTGCGTCATGAACTTCGAGGACGCCACCGGCTGGCTGGTCGGCGAGCCGCACAAGGGCATGCGCGCCATGTTCGTGATGATGAACGCGGCGCGGCTGGCGGTCGGAATCCAGGGGCTGGGGCTGGCCGAGGTCAGCTACCAGAACGCGGTGAACTACGCGAAGGAGCGCCTTCAGGGCCGCTCGCTGAAAGGGGCGAAGCATCCGGACAAGCCGGCCGACCCCATCATCGTGCACCCGGACGTGCGCCGGAACCTGCTGACCGCCCGCGCCTTCACGGAGGGTGCGCGGGCGCTCGGCGCCCTGGTCGGCTACCAGCTCGACGTCGCCGAGCGGCACCCGGACGAACGGACCCGCAAGGAAGCCGACGAGTTCGTCCAGCTGATGACGCCCATCGTCAAGGCGCTGTTCACCGACATCGGCTTCGACGCGGCGAACATCGCGGTGCAGGTGCACGGCGGCCATGGCTTCATCTGGGAGACCGGTGTGGAGCAGTATGTCCGCGACGCCCGCATCTGCCAGATCTACGAAGGCACCAACGGCATCCAGGCGCTGGATCTGGTGGGCCGCAAGCTGGGCCAGGACATGGGCCGCCTGCTGCGCCGGTTCTTCCACCCCGTGGCGGCGGACATCGAGACGGACATGGAGAAGGACGAGTTGGCCGAATTCGTTCTGCCGCTCGCCAAGGCCTTCGCCAAGCTTCAGCAGGCCACGGCCATCATCGCCCAGAAGGGCCTGAAGGATCCGGAGGAGGCCGGGGCGGCGGCCAGCGACTATCTGCGCCTGTTCGGGCTGGTGGCGCTGGGCTGGATGTGGCTGCGGATGGTCAAGGCCGCGCAGGCCAAGCTGGCGGCCGGGGAGGGCAACGCGGCCTTCTATGAGGCGAAGGTCAAGACCGCCCGATTCTATATGGCGAAGCTGCTTCCGCAGAGCAACGCCCTGTTCATCACCATCATGGCCGGCGCCAAGCCCTTGATGGAATTGGAAGACGCCGCGTTCTAAAGCGAATTGCATTCGCTTTAGAGTCATATGGCCTCATTCGCCGGCCAGGCTTCGGACGCACGAGCGTCCGGGCTCGCCGTCGCGGTCCAGAGCGGATGAAGATCCGCTCTAAAGTTGTCTCACCTCAAGTCCTATTCCCTTGGGCCGGGTTTGGTGTATTCTGCACCGAGCCTGGCCTTTTTTCATACGGATAAGGTCCGGTTGTGCCGGGGCGCCTCGGCCTTAAGATGGCGCCGCTCGTTTTTCGGGTTAGCCCGTTTTTGTCTTGGCGCTTTCGGGGTGCGGTCGGTTCTCCATCCAGGGGGACCGCGCAAGACTGAAAGCCTATGAGTGTGACTAAGGTTAAATTCAGGTTGTCCACTTGCATCGAATTGTGGTACGTCTGAATAGACACTACACTAGATATGGCCTTTTTATATCTTTTGTATTTGCGGCATATGATGGTTGAAAGTGGGCTTCATTCTTTCCGAAGCCACATGGCGGAACGTGAAGCACTGCGTACGGGGGCATCGCTCATGAGGATCCCGATCGGAGACGACCATGTGCTTTTCCGGGAGGGATTGCGCAGGCTGCTGGAGCAGCTGAAGGAGGGCGCCACCTTCCAGGAAGCGAGCAACTTCGACGAGCTTCTTGAGATGGCTGGCAAGGGCGAGAAGTACGATCTCGTCCTGACCGATCTGCGCATGCCGGGCTGGCCGGGCTTTTCCGGCATCCAAATGCTTCGCGAGAGGCAGCCGGAGTCCAAGGTCGTCGTCGTGTCGGCGTCGGAGGCGCACCACGACGTGCGCGACGCGCTGGAGCACGGCGCCGCCGGCTATATCCCGAAGTCGTCCAGCGTGAAGATCATGCTGAGCGCGCTCGATCTCATCTTCTCGGGCGGCGTGTATGTGCCGCCGACCGTGCTGCGCGAAGGCGGCGAGCCGGAGGCCCGCGGGGGCACCGTGGTGCCGCCGGCCGATCCGCAGCTGGAACAGCTTCTCACCCAGCGCCAGCGCGAAGTGCTGGACCGTCTGCGCGAGGGCAAGTCGAACAAGCAGATCGCGCACGAACTCGGCCTGTCCGAAGGCACGGTCAAGATCCACATGACCGCCATCTTCAAGTCGCTGGGCGTGCGCAACCGCACCCAGGCGGCCATGGCCTTCCCGCAGTCGCACTCCGCGTAACTGGGAAACCGGACACAAAAAGCCCCGCGGCACCGCCGGCGGGGCTTTTTGTTTTTTGGTGTGGGCTATCGTATGGTGGCGACGTAGCCGCGCAGCGATTCGACCTCCAGTTCGGCGTCGTCCAGGCGCGCCTTGACCACGTCGCCGATGCTGACGAGGCCGACCAGCCGCCCTTCGTCCAGGATGGGGACATGGCGGATGCGGCGTTCCGTCATGACGGCCATGATCTGCGACACGGTGTCGGTCGGGCGCCCGGTGACCAGTTCGCGGGTCATCAGCTCGGAGGCGGCACGGTTCAGCGCGTCGGCGCCCTCGGCGGCCACGGCGCGGACGATGTCGCGCTCCGACAGGATGCCGGCGGGCGTGCTGTCGCCCCTCATCACCAGAACGGCACCGATCCGGTGCTGGGCAAGCTTGCGGGCGACCGCGGCCACCCGGTCTTCCGGGTTGGCGGTCACGATGGTGCTGCCCTTCCGTTTCAAGACGGCGGCGACGTGCATGGCGCTGGATCCTCCCCTCGCGATGGGCGCGTGGGACAATGCTCCCCCAGCGGCAGCCTTGGCGGAAGGTGCAAAAAAGGAAGGGCCGGGCACCCCGAAAGGAGTACCCGGCCCGTTTCCCGTCCTTCGGCGCTGCTTTTGGCGGAACCGATTAGAAGCGGTAGCCGACGCCGATGCCGACCAGCCACGGGTCGATGCGGACGTCCGACTTGACCGAAACGGCGTTGTTGACGGAGGCGGTGACGTCCGTCTTCAGGAAGATCTTCTTCACGTCGAAGTTCAGCGACCAGTTGCCGACCAGAGCGACGTCGACACCGGCCTGCAGGGCCCAGCCGAAGGCGTTCTTATAGTTGGTGCTGGTGACGCTGAAGCCGTCGGCGTTGCGGCTGTTGGCGGCGTCCTCGTTGTAGAACAGGGTGTAGTTGATGCCGGCGCCGATGTACGGGCTGACGCGCTCCTTCGGGAAGAAGTGATACTGCGCGGTCAGGGTCGGCGGCAGCAGCGACACCTTGCCGATGTTGATGTTGTTGCCGGTGATGAGCGAACCGGAGACCTTGTGGCGGCTGGTGCCGGCGATCAGCTCGGCCGCGATGTTGTCGGTGAAGAAGTAGGAGATGTCGAGTTCCGGGATGTAGTCGTTCCCGACGTTGGCCTGGCCGATGCCGGAGTTGAACGGCGCGCCGGCGTCCAGGGTGCCCTTCTCCTGCGGCAGGACGGCGACGGCACGGCCACGGATCAGGATGTCACCAGCGGACTTGCCCTTGAAATCCTGGGCCAGCGACGGGGAGGAAACGGCGGCGAGAGCCGTGGTCGCCAGCAGGACGGCGGCGGCGCGCTTCAGGAAAGTCATCGGGTTCGCTCCAAGGCAAAGATTTGGATATCGCTGAAATTGTGGCTTATGCCTGGAGGGGTATTACCAGAAAATTTTTAGGGTTGCTACAGCACCGCAACCAAATCGCCGCATTGCGGCCGTCACGCAACAGTGGCGAGATGTCGCATGGACAAGTTCGCTCAAGGAGCCGGGCCGCGCGGTGCCGGGGGCGTCTGCTGGGACACCAGGGCAAGGCAGTTCTGCACGATGGCGTAGCATTGGCCGAGCCGCGAGGTGCCGCCGGACGAACCGCCATAGACGACGCGCTCCACGACGCCGTTGCGCAGGGTGAAGGTCGCCTGGCAATCGACGCTGGTCACGTCGGAAGGCCAGCCGTAGCCGTACCCGTACCCGTAAGGACCCGGCCCCCAATAGCCGCCGTACCCGCCCCAGCCCGGATAGGAGACGAGCCGGCCGCTGCGGTAGGTGAAATACTCCAGGTTGCCGGCCGTGGCCTGCCGCTCCGGCACCCCGGCGCAGGACAGCAGGGTCTGTTTCGGCATCCCGATCAGCGCGTTCTGCGCGTACATCGCCTGATCGGCGGCCGGATTGGCGCAGGCCGCCGCGAGCCCGGCCATGAACATCCCGGGAATTGCCCTGCGCCATGCCTTCGTCATGCCCGATTCCTCCCTCACCCGGTCCGAAGCCGGGACGGCGTCAGGTCGGCGGCGCCGACGCCGAGTGCGGCGACCTCCGGCGGCAGCGCGCCGCCGGTCGCCAGCGCGGCGGCGGTGCGGCCCATGGCCGGGGCGGTCTGGATGCCGTAGCCGCCCTGTCCGGCCAGCCAGAAGAAGCCCGGCGCCTCGCCGTCGAAACCGGCGACCGGCACCTTGTCGGCGACGAAGCTGCGCAGCCCCGCCCACTTGTGCGCGATTCTTCGAACGGAAAAACGGGCCGCCTGTTCCATGCGGTCGATCGCGACGGCGATGTCCAACTCCTCCGGCTGCACGTCGCAGGGCTCCACCGGGGTCTCGTCGGCGGGGGACAGCAGCAGGCGCCCGGCGTCGGGCTTCACATAGAACTGTTCGTCCACGTCGATGACCATGGGCCAGCCGTTCAGCCCTTCGGCGTCGGCGGGGTCGGCGAAGACGGGATCGAAGGTGATGGCGGTGCGCCGCTTCGGCACCAGCCCGATGGGCCGCACCCCGGCCAGTTGCGCCAGCGCATCCGCCCAGGCGCCGGCCGCGTTGACCAGCACGGGGGCCGCGAACACCCCGGCCGGAGTCGTCGCCACCCACAGCCCGTCGCGTCGCTCCACTGCCTGCACGCCGGCATCGGTCGCCACGCGTCCGCCGCGCGCCTTCAGCCCGCGCAGATAGCCGGTGTGGATGGCGTGGACGTCGATGTCCATGGCGTCCGGTTCCCACACGGCGCCGGCCACATAGTCCGCGCGCAGGAAGGGCGCGCGGGCCAGCGCACCGGCGGCGTCGAACCGCTCCACGGACGGGGTCAGGCGGCGGCCCTCCGCGAAGGCCTCGTCCAGCGCCGCCGTCTGGTCGGGCCGCCCGATCAGCAGCACGCCGCGCGGCGTCAGGAGCGGGTGCTCGGTGAAGCCTTCCGGCGGGGCGGTGTAGAAGTCCCAGCTCGCCACCGTCAGGGCGCGGACCACCGGATGCCCGTAGGTCTGCGTGTAGAGCGCCGCCGACCGGCCGGTGGAGTGATAGCCGGGCTGCGGCTCGCGCTCCAGCACCAGAACCGACCCGTGCGCGGCCAGCTCATACGCCGCCGAGGCCCCGGCCATGCCGGCGCCCACCACCAGGAAATCAACGCGCTCCACCATGCTCCCTTCCCCGGCCCGCTGGCCGGCCTTCCGCTTGTCGCGGGCAGGATCCTGGCGCGTGGCCCGAGGATTGGCAATGGGGTTGGTAAGAGGGGATCCCGGTCAACCCCCTCAGGGTCAGGCCGGGTTCATCGGTTCGGTCGGCGGGACCGGGGCATCCTCCGGTCCCGCCGGTGCGGCCGGCACGGGCTCCTCGTCCTCCTCCTCGGGACGGCGGCCCAGGCAGGACCCGTCGGGGCGGGCGAACGGCGACGGGGGCGGAGGCGCGGGTTGTCGGGACGTCATGGGGCACCCTCTCTTCATCCACCAGAACACCGGCCAGAACACCGGCCGCGCGGCATCGTCGCGGGAGGACGCCGACCGCGCCTTTTCGCCGGGGCGTCGATCAGGACTCCATCGCGGCGCGCGTCCTGTGGCATAAGGGGCCGCCAACGCCACAGGAACCCCGCCGCACATGATCCGCTTCGACAACATCAGCAAGCAGAATGGTCACCAGATCCTTTTTCTCGATGCTTCCGCGGCGCTGAACAGGGGTGAGAAAATCGGTCTCGTCGGTCCCAATGGCGCGGGCAAGACGACTCTGTTCCGGATGATCACCGGCGAGGATTTGCCGGATGCTGGCCAGGTGGCGATCGAGAAGCAGGTTTCGATCGGCTATTTCAATCAGGATGTCGGCGAGATGTCCGGCCGCTCCGCCGTCGCGGAGGTCATGAACGGCGCCGGGCCGGTCAGCGCCGTCGCGGCGGAGCTGGCGGACCTCGAAGCGGCCATGGCCGATCCCGACCGCGCCGACGAGATGGACGCGATCATCGAACGCTACGGCGAGGTGCAGGCGCGCTTCTATGAGCTGGGCGGCTACGAGCTGGAGGGCCGGGCGCGCGAGGTGCTCGCCGGGCTCAGCTTCAGCCAGGAGATGATGGACGCCGACGTGGGCGCTCTGTCGGGCGGCTGGAAGATGCGCGTGGCGCTCGCCCGCATTCTGCTGATGCGGCCCGACGCCATGCTCCTTGACGAGCCGAGCAACCATCTGGACATCGAAAGCCTGATCTGGCTGGAAGGCTTCCTGAAGGGCTACGAAGGCGCCCTGCTGATGACCTCGCACGACCGCGAGTTCATGAACCGGATCGTGACGAAGATCATCGAGATCGACGGCGGGTCGCTGAACAGCTACTCCGGCGACTACGCCTTCTACGAGCAGCAGCGGGCGTTGAACGAAAAGCAGCAGCAGGCGCAGTACGAACGGCAGCAGGCCATGCTGGCGAAGGAACTGAAGTTCATCGAGCGCTTCAAGGCCCGCGCCTCGCACGCCAGTCAGGTGCAGAGCCGGGTGAAGAAGCTGGACAAGATCGAGCGCTTCGAGCCGCCCAAGCGCCGCCAGGTGGTGACGTTCGACTTCCCGCCAGCGCCGCGTTCGGGCGAGGACGTCGCGGTCCTGAAGAACGTGCACAAGGGCTATGGCAGCCGGACCATTTACGAAGGGCTGAACCTGACGATCCGCCGCAAGGAGCGCTGGTGCGTCATGGGCGTCAACGGCGCCGGCAAATCGACGCTGCTGAAGCTGGTGGCCGGCTCGACCGAACCGGACGTTGGGACCGTCACCGTCGGCGGCAGCGTCCGGATGGGCTATTTCTCGCAGCACGCCATGGAACTGCTGGACGGCGACAAGACGGTGTTCGAATCCCTGGAAGCGTCCTTCCCCCAGGCGAGCCAGGGATCGCTGCGGGCGTTGGCCGGCTGTTTCGGCTTTTCCGGCGACGACGTGGAAAAGCGGTGTCGCGTCCTGTCCGGCGGAGAAAAGGCCCGCCTCGTGATGGCGACCATGCTGTTCAACCCGCCGAACTTCCTGGTGCTCGACGAGCCGACCAACCATCTCGATCTCGACACCAAGCAGATGCTGATCACGGCGCTGTCCGCCTATGAAGGCACCATGCTGTTCGTGTCGCACGACCGGCATTTCCTGGCGGCCCTGTCCAACAGGGTGTTGGAACTGACGCCGGAGGGCATTCACCAGTACGGCGGCGGCTACACGGAGTATGTGGCGCGCACCGGGCAGGAGGCGCCCGGTCTGCGCGGCTGATCCGGCGCTTCTTTGCGGCTGTCGACGAAAACAGGGAGGCGGGGGATCGCCCCCGCCTCCCTGCCTGCGCTTCAAGCGTTCTCAGTGCTGCATTTCGCCGAGTTGCTTGCGGGAGTCGCCGGTCTTGTCCTTGATGATGCTGTCGTCGGCGGGACCCTCGACCTCCAGGATGCCGATCAGGCCCTTGGTGGCGCGGCTCAGCGCGTGGTCGACCAGGGCGTACTTGCCCGGATAATCGACCTTGAACTCGACCATCGTCGCACCGCCCGGCGCGACCGTCACGGTCTGCACGTTCTTCTGCGGCGTGGTTTCCAGGTCGCCCATGTTGTGGACGCGGTCGAAGATCTCGCCGATCACATGGAAGGACGAGGTGAAGTTCGGGCCGCCGACGCCGAACCAGACGCGCACGGTCTCGCCCACCTTGGCCTTCAGCGGCTTGTCCTTGACCAGACCGCCCACGGCGCCGTTGAACACCAGATAACCGGGCTTCTCGTTCACCAGCCCGTCATAGTCGTCCTCGGCGGTCGGCAGGTTCTTCGCCTTGGCGGCGTAGATTTCCTGCTGCATGACGTAGAATTCCTTGTCGACCTTCGGCAGGCCGGCTTCGGGCTCGACCACGATCAGGCCGAACATGCCCTTGGCGATGTGCTGGGCGACCATCGGCGTGGCGCAGTGATAGACGTAGACGCCGGGCGCCATCGCCTTGAACGAGAACTCCTTGGTCTGGCCCGGTTCCGCCTGGGTGATCTGGCCGCCGCCGAGGAAGCCAAGATGACCGGCGTGGACCGCGAGGTGGTCGAGAAGTGGCTGTACGCCATCGTCGGCCTCGCCCTGTTCTCCGGCCTGCTGGGCACCGGCCATCACTATTACTGGATCGGCGCGCCGGGCTATTGGCAGTGGATCGGCTCGGTCTTCTCCACGCTGGAGGTGGCGCCCTTCTTCGCCATGGTGGTGTTCGCCTTCGCCATGGCCTGGAAAGGGCGGCGCGACCACCCGAACAAGGCGGCCTTCCTGTGGACCCTCGGCACGCCGGTCATGGCCTTCTTCGGCGCGGGCGTCTGGGGCTTCCTGCACACGCTGTCGTTCGTCAACTACTACAGCCACGGCACCCAGGTCACGGCGGCGCACGGGCATCTGGCCTTCTTCGGCGCCTATGTGATGCTGAACCTGGCGATCATCACCTACACCATGCCGAACCTGCGCAACGTGGCGCCGTACAACCAGCTGCTCAACATGTGGAGCTTCTGGATCATGACCTCGGCCATGGCCTTCATGACCTTCACGCTGACCTTCGGCGGCGTCGTCCAGATCCATCTCCAGCGCGTGCTGGGCATGACCTACATGGAGGTGCAGGAGCAGCTGGCCCTGTTCTACTGGATGCGCCTGGGCTCCGGCGTCTTCGTGGTGATTTCGGTTCTGATGTTCGTCTACGCGATCTTCGGACCGGCCCGCGTGCGGGTGCCCACGCGCATCCAGCCCTCCGTGGCCCCGGCGGAATGATGGGGCCGGACCAGAGCACGGAAGGGCCGGGTGGGAAAGGGGCGGCTGGCGCCGCTCCCTTCTACGCGCCGACAGGCAACGAGGTGGCGCTGTTCGGGCACGCGCACCGCAACCGTCTGCCGCTGCTGCTGAAGGGGCCGACCGGTTGCGGCAAGACGCGCTTCGTGTCGCACATGGCGGCCCGGCTGGGGCGCCCGCTCCACACGGTGTCGTGCCACGACGACCTGACCGCCGCCGACCTGACCGGGCGCTATCTGCTGAAGGGCGGCGACACGGTGTGGACCGACGGCCCGCTGACCCGCGCGGTGCGCGAGGGCGCCATCTGCTACCTCGACGAGGTGGTGGAGGCGCGCAAGGACGTGACCGTCGTTCTGCACCCGCTGACCGACGACCGCCGCCTGCTGCCCCTGGAGCGCACCGGCGAGCTTCTGGAGGCCCCGCCGGAGTTCATGTTGGTGGTGTCCTACAACCCCGGCTACCAGAACATTCTGAAGTCTCTGAAGCCCCGTACCCGGCAACGCTTCGTCGCCATCGAGTTCGGCTTCCCGCAGCCCGAGGCCGAAACCGCGATCGGGGCGCAGGAACGCGGGCTGGAGCCCGATCGGGTCGCCCCGCTGGTGCGCCTGGGCAACGCCCTGCGCGCGCTCAAGGGGCAGGATCTGGAGGAGGGGGTTTCCACCCGCCTGTTGGTTTATAGCGCCTCGCTGATC
>JAEZID010000022.1 GCA_023416195.1 Pseudomonadota bacterium
GTATCGCAACCAGGAGGAATGGACCCGCAAGGCCATTCTGAACACCGCGAACATGGGCTGGTTCTCCTCCGACCGCACGATCATGCAGTACGCCGAAGAGATCTGGGACGTTCACCCTGTGAAGCCCGAGCATGACGGGGATGGCTTCCGGTAAGTTTGTCGCTCAAATAATTCTGCGACGCGAGGGCGTGGGCGCTTTACAAGCCCCGCGCCTTTCGTGTATCGAACGGGTTATGAATCGCTCGCTCGCCATCACCACCACCACTACCAAAACGACCCGCTCCGGCGGGCCGTCGGCTGGTGGCGTGCGTTGATCGAGTAGAGACGCTTCACCCACCACGAAGGCCCCGCCGGTGACGGACGGGGCCTCGGTGTATCTGGGGTGTGCCGTCCAACGCTCGATCGGGCATGCAACAGGACGGAACACACCCCATGAGCTCCTCTTCTCCTTCTCCCCGCCGCGTCGCGATCGTTGGCGCAACCGGCGCCGTTGGCAGCGAGATTGTCGACGTCCTCCACAGACGATCCTTACCGGTCGCGGAACTCGGCCTGTTCGCGTCCGAGCGCAGCGCCGGCCGCACGGTCGAGACCCCGTTCGGCGAAAAGACCCTGGTGGCGTTCGACGTCGAGAAGGTGAAGGGCTACGACATCGTTCTGCTCGCCGTGTCCGGCGACTTCGCCAAGCAGTACGCCCCGGCGCTCGCCTCGGCCGGTGCCCTGGTGATCGACAACTCCTCGGCCTTCCGCTACGACGACAACGTTCCGCTGATCGTGCCGGAGATCAACGCGTCGGCGCTCGGTGACGCGAAGCTGGTCGCCAACCCGAACTGCACGACGGCCATCGCGGTCGTGGCGCTCGGCCCGCTGCACAAGGCGTTCGGCCTCAAGCGCGTCATCGTCTCCACCTACCAGGCGACCAGCGGTGCCGGCGCGGAGGGCATGGCCGAGCTTGAGGAGCAGACCCGCAACCAGCTCGACGGCAAGCCGGTCACCAACTCGGTGTTCCGTCACCCGATCCCGTTCAACCTGATCCCGCAGATCGACGCCTTCCAGGACAACGGCTACACGAAGGAAGAGATGAAGGTGACGTGGGAGACCCGGAAGATCCTGGGCATTCCCGACCTGCCGCTCAGCTGCACGGCGGTGCGCATCCCGACCTACCGCGCCCATTCCGAGGCCATCACCATCGAGACGCTGTCTCCGGTGACCCCGGACGCGGCGCGCGCCGTGCTCGCCGACGCGCCGGGCGTGAAGCTGACCGACGATCCGGCCAACGGCGTCTACCCGATGCCGCTGAACGCCACCGGCCAGTTCGACGTCGAGGTCGGCCGCATCCGCACCAACCTCGTCTTCGGCGACCATGGCCTGGATCTGTTCGTCTGCGGCGACCAGCTGCTGAAGGGCGCCGCCCTGAACGCGGTGCAGATCGCCGAGCTGTCGCTGTAAGCCGTCACCCGGCACGGTGATACGGGAAGGACGCTCTCCGGAGCGCCCTTCCTTTTTTGCCGTTACGGCCGCGACAGTTCGGGACGTGCCAACAGGTCGGACAGAGCCCCGTCCGTTGCTTCCTGGATCGCTCGCGACAACACCTCTCCACCCTTGTCGCAGCTGACGATGTTTTCTTGGCGGACCCGGCGCTCGACCGTGGTGCGCAGCTTGGCTTCGGTCTTCTTGGGCGAGAGAACGTCCAGCGCGATCCCTACCTTGGCCTGTCCGGTGCAGTGGCCGAGGCCGGATTCCGCAAAGCCGCACATCAGGTGATAGGTGGCCTGCTCCACCGTCGCGGTGACCTTGCCCGGCGTTGGGGAGTTTTCGCTCGTCGGGCGCAACGATGCCCACCGCTTGCCGAACGCTGTGGCAATCTCGTCCGATGCCCGTCCCGCGAAATCGACCTGAAAGCTGTGCGCGCTGCAGACGGTGGAAATCACTGGTGCCGGTCCGTTCAGCCGCTCCGCGCCGACCACCTCCAGGCTGTAATCACCGACGACCGGGGGCTGGGCCGGTGGAGCCGACAGCGACAAGGATGGTGTGACCTTATGGCTGAAGCAGCCGGACAGCAGGGCCGACGCCACCAGCATCATGGTTACCTTCGGTATCGCGTTGGCGATTGCCATCGTAGAGACGTCCTTTTGTTGAAAATTTCGGCGCGACATCATGACACAGAGGTAATCTTCGGCAATATGCATGTATATAAAGTTGCTCATGTGCGGTCATAAGACGCACTTTTGGACATAACATGATATGCATCATTTCTTGGAGTTTTGTATGAATCGCCTTGCTCGCGTTCTTATTGCTGGCTGCGCCTGCGCCCTCACGGCGGCGTGTGCCTCCGGCATCAAGCCGGTGACGGCTCTGCCGACCGAAAAGGCTGCGCAGCTTCAGGCTGGAAAGATCGCCGTGAGCGTCGTGGTCCCCGACGTTCGGGAAACGATGCCGGGTATTCTTCAGACCGCGCTGAAGACCAACTTGGCGAAATGCATGACCGGTTCAGCGCCGGCCGACATCAGTGTCCGGGTGGACAGCTACAAGGAGCAGAACGGCGCGGCGACCCTGCTGGTCGGCGACCGTATCCAACTGGCCGGGTTGGTGACCTTCACGGACGCGCAGAGCGGGCAGGTGCTCGGCGAATATTATGTGGATGAGACAATCGGTGGCGGTGGCTTGATCGGCATGGCGATGATGGCCGATGCGGAGAATAACCTCTCCAAGGGCTTTTCGAACAAGGTTTGCCACGAAGTCTTCAACTGGAAGGGCTGATGGCAAAAGGCGGCGACCACACCTCAAATGCCGCCTGGAACCGACCGGCCATCGCTGCTACATATAGCGCCGAAACGAAGAGGGCCGTGGGGCACGGATTGCCCCCGGCCCTTTTCGCCGTTGATTTGACTTGCTGAGTTACGGGAACGCGTATGGCCGAGCTTCAGGACGCCGTATCCCGGCGACGGACTTTTGCGATCATCGCGCACCCCGACGCCGGTAAGACCACCCTCACCGAAAAGCTGCTTCTGTTCGGCGGCGCCATCCAGATGGCCGGCGCCGTGAAGGCGCGCGGCGAACAGCGCCGCGCCAAGTCGGACTGGATGAAGGTGGAGCGCGAGCGCGGCATTTCCGTGACCGCGTCCGTGATGACCTTCGACTATGAAGGCCGCACCTTCAACCTGCTGGACACGCCGGGCCACGAGGACTTCTCGGAGGACACCTACCGCACGCTGACCGCCGTGGACAGCGCGGTCATGGTGATCGACGGTGCGAAGGGCATCGAGAGCCAGACCCTGAAGCTGTTCGAGGTCTGCCGCCTGCGCGACGTGCCCATCATGACCTTCTGCAACAAGATGGACCGCGAGGCGCGCGACCCCTTCGACCTCATTTCCGAGATCGAAAGCTCGCTGGCGCTGGAGGTCACGCCGGCCAGCTGGCCCATCGGCATGGGCCGCGACTTCCTCGGCTGCTACGACCTGATTCGTGACCGCCTGATCCTGATGGACCGCACCAAGGGCGACGAGATCGACGAGGGCATCGAGTGCCAGGGCCTCGACGACCCGAAGCTGGACGAGTTGCTGCCCGCGCACGCGGTGACCAAGCTGCGCGAAGAGGTGGAGATGGCCCGCGGCCTGATGCCCCCCTTCGATCTGGAGGCCTACCGCGCCGGCCACCTGACGCCGATCTACTTCGGCTCGGCCATCAACAACTTCGGCGTGCGCGAACTGCTCCAGGGCCTCGCCGAGAACGCCCCGCCGCCGCGCCCGCAGCCGGCCGAGCAGCGCAAGGTGGAACCCGACGAGGGCAAGTTCAGCGGCTTCGTGTTCAAGGTCCAGGCCAACATGGACCCGAACCACCGCGACCGCATCGCCTTCGTCCGCATCTGCTCCGGCAAGTTCAAGCGCGGCGCCAAGCTGAAGCACGTCCGCTCCGGCAAGCTGATGGCGGTGAACAACGCCGTGCTCTTCCTGGCCCGCGACCGTGAGCTGGCGGAGGAGGCTTGGCCCGGCGACATCATGGGCATCCCCAACCACGGCAGCCTTCGCATCGGCGACACGCTGACCGAGGGCGAGGACCTGCGCTTCACCGGTGTGCCCAGCTTCGCGCCGGAACTGTTGCAGCGCGTCCGCCTGGACGACCCGATGCGCGTCAAGCACCTGCGCAAGGCGCTGGAGCATTTCGCGGAGGAGGGCGCCTCCCAGGTGTTCAAGCCGCTGACCGGGGCCGACTGGGTGGTCGGCGTCGTCGGCCAGTTGCAGTTCGAGGTTCTGGCCGCCCGCATCGAGGCGGAGTACGGGCTGACCGCCCGTTTCGAAGGGGCCGGCGTGGACGCCGCGCGCTGGATCGAGACGGACGACGACGCACAGTTGAAGAAGTTCCTCGACCTCAACCGTTCGGCGGCGGCGGAGGATCACGACGGCGCGCTGGTCTTCCTGGCCCGCAACGCTTGGCACCTCAACCGCACGCAGGAGGACTTCCCCAACCTGCGGTTCCTCAAGACGCGCGAACAAAACCGTAAGGTTCACACCGCCGCGTGACCGGATGAAGGGGGGAGGGCAGGTCAGTCCTCCTCCACTCCTTCTTGATTCCCACTACCCGTGTCGGTCGAGCCTTGTTCCGAAAGTCAGATTGACTTTCGTCTGGGCGTGCATGACCTTGAACAGAAAGGTGGCCCGTGACGACATCGGTAATTGTTAAGGCCACGCCGGACACCCTCGCGCTTACCGCGGAACGGTTCCCTGGCTCTTCGCCGGCGCGGCGGCCCGTGCACGCAACAGGACGAGGGGCAGTATGGTCGGCGGCGTGGAAGCCTTCTTCGACAGCAGCGGGTTCGTGCCGCATGGGGTATGCCTGCTCTGGCGGCCGGAGATCCTGGCCCTTCATGTCACGTCGGACGTTCTGACCGGCCTGTCCTACTATTCCATCCCCATCGCGCTCGCCTATTTCGTGCTGAAGCGGCGCGATCTGGTGTTCAGCTGGGTGTTCTGGCTGTTCGCCGCCTTCATCCTGGCTTGTGGGACGACCCATTTCTACAGCATCTGGACGCTGTGGAATCCGGATTACGCGGTGGAAGGCATCATCAAGGCGGTCACCGCCGTCGTCTCGCTGCTGACCGCCGTCGCCCTGTGGCTGCTGATGCCGAAGGCGCTGGCGCTGCCCAGCCCCGGCCAGATCGCCGCCGCCAACGTCGCCCTCCAGCGGGAGATCGAGGTCCGCCGTCAGGCCGAACACCGCTACGTCAGCTTCTTCAACAACCTCGCCGAAGGGCTTTTCGTCATCACCGTGCTGCCGGACGGTCAGTTCGCCTTCGACACGCTGAACCCCGCCCACGCCCGCGCCACCGGCATTGACCCCGACGCGATCCGTGGCCGGCTGGTCCGCGACACGCTGCCGCCGGAGACCGCCGACTCGGTGATCGCGCGCTACGCCGCCTGCGTCGAGGCGGGCGGCCCCATCGACTATGAAGAGACGCTGGATCTTCCCGTCGGGCGCCGCACGTGGCACACGGTGCTGGTGCCGGTCCGCGACGGCAGCGGCCGGATCGTGCAGCTTCTCGGCAGCGCCCGCGACATCACCGAGCGCAAGCAGCTTCAGGAAGAACTGCTCCAGGCCTCCAAGCTCGCCACGCTGGGGACGCTCGCCGCCGGCATGGCGCACGAGATGAGCCAGCCGCTCAACATCATCCGCATCTGGGCGGAAAACGCCCTGTCGCGCCTGCGCGACGGCGAGACGGACGCTGGGCGCCTCGACAAGGTGCTGACCCTGATCTCCGAACAGACCGAGCGCATGGGCAAGATTATCGACCACATGCGCACCTTTGCCCGGCGCGACGGCGGCGGCATGGAGGCCTTCGACCCGGCGGACAGCGTCCGCTCCGCCGTCGAGCTGGTCCGCAACCAGTTCGCCTTGGAGAACATCACGGTCACCGCCGACATCACGGACGAGCGCTGCGTCGCGCGCGGCCGTCCGCTCCAGCTTGAGCAGGTGATTCTCAACCTGTTATCCAACGCTCACGACGCCATTCTCGAATGGCGCGCGGCCAAGGATGGCGGCGATCCGCATGCGGGTCACATCGACGTGTCCATGCGCTGCGGCGGCGGCCACACCGTGACCGTCGTCATCACCGACGACGGTGGCGGCGTCGACCCGCAAATCCTGCCCCGCATCTTCGATCCTTTCTTCACGACGAAGGAGGTGGGGAAGGGATCGGGCCTCGGGCTGTCCATCGGCTACGGCATCATCGACGCCATGAACGGCCGCATCGACGCGGACAACGTCGATCACCCCGGCGGCGGACGTGGCGTCCGCTTTACCATCATCCTGCCGGTTAACCGCCCGTCCTCGAGGGAAATGGAGCGTGCCCATGCCTGACTCCGTCCATATTCTGGTTGCGGAAGACGAGCCCCTCGCCGCCATGGCGCTGGAGGATTTCCTGTCGCGCAGGGGCTTCCGCGTCACGCTCGCCCAGGACGGGCTGGAAGCCATGGAGCGTCACCGCGACGACCCCGCCGACGCGGTCATCACGGATCTGCGCATGCCGCGCATGGACGGCCGCGCCCTCATCCGGGAGCTTCGCGCGCAAAGCGCGACGCTGCCGCTGGTGGTGATGACCGGCTTCCTGTCGATGGACGAGGGGCAGGACGACCTGACTTCCGACCGCTGGAAGCCCCTGGAAATCCTGCGCAAGCCGGTCAGCCCGCAGGTGATCGTGGACACGTTGCTGAGGTTGATGGGGCGTCCGGGCGGAAACGCCTAACCCGCGATCTCGTCCAGCGGTTCCACGTCCACGCTGACGGTCAGCGCGTGCCCGGCGCCGCCCATCAGCACGCCGCGCGCCGGGCTGACGTCGTCGTAATCGCGCCCCCAGGCGATGGTGATGAAGTCCCGGTCGGCCCGCCGGTCGTTGGTCGGGCAGAGGTCGATCCATCCGGAGCTTCCGCACCAGACCGACGCCCAGGCATGGCTGACGTCCGCGCCGACCAGACGCGGCTGGCCGGCCGGCGGCAGCGTGCGCAGATAGCCGGAGACGTAGCGCGCCGGCAATCCCACCGCCCGAACGCAACCGATCACGATGTGGGCGAAGTCCTGGCAAACGCCGCGCCGGTGCCGCATCACTTCGGCCAGCGGCGTGGCGACGGTCGTCGCCGCCGGGTCGAAGGTGAATTCCCGGTGGATGCGGTGCATCAGATCCAGCGCCGCCTCGACCACCGGACGTCCCGGCGTGAAGGACGGTCGGGCATAGTCCAGCAGCACGGGCGACGCCGCGACCAGCGTGCTGTCGAAGCTGTACTGCCCGATGTCCGCCCCGTCATCCGCGCCGGGCAGGCTGCGCAGGGCATCGCGCACGCTCTCCCACGGCTGGGACAGCACCCTGTCCAGAGGCGGCGGCGCGAAAACCTCCACCTCGCTCTCGGCGGTCAGGACGAACCGCCGGTGCGGCTCCTGCACGGCGACGTAGGTGACGGTGTTGCGGTAATAGTCGGTGTGGTCGCTGCGCACGGCCGGGGCCGGCTGAACGGTCAGCACGCTGCGCCGCACCCGCTGGCGCGGGTGGGGGCGGGCGGTCAGGTGCAGCAGGTGATGCGACACCGGCACGTCCTCGCCGTAGTCGTAGCTCGTCACGTGGCGCACGCGGTAACGCATCGCACCGCCGTCACGCACGGTGGAGGGGGCGTCAGGCCGATCGGGCGAAGGCATGGCTGAAATAGGCGTGGGCCAGAAGGTTGGAAAGGTCGGGAAGCGACATGGCGAGGGTGTCCAGCAGCGTGTGCAGCGCGGCGCTCGACCGCAGGCCCTCCGGATTGCGCAGCGCGGCGCGCGCCGCCTGCACCAGGGCCAGCGCCGATCCGGTCGGGTCGTCCGCCGCGCAGCGCGACCCCAGGGGCAGCGCCGCCACATGCCCCTCCAGCGCGGCGAGCTGGAAGGCCAGCGCGCGCGGGTTCGTCTCGTCGGCCAACAGCAGTTCCAGCACGGGGGTGCGCTGCACGCTGGTCAGATAGCGGGCGCGGTAGGTCATGACGCTCTCGCCCAGTTCCAGCAGGACCGACAGGGCCGCCGTCCGCGCGCCCTCCTCCTGCCGGTCGAGCCCGCCGACGCCGACGCTCCGCATCAGCGAGACGGTGTGGATGGCGCGCTCGATGCGCCGCCCGATGTCCAGGAAGCGCCAGCCCGGCCCGCGCGTCATGCTCTCCTGCTCCAGCCCGGCGAGCGCCGCGAGGCTGGTCACCAGATCGTCCAGGCGCAGCAGCATCGCGGCGGCATCCAGACGCTGCTCCGGCGGCTGGCTTTGCCGGTCGAGCATGGTGACGACCCGCCACATGTCCAGCGACAGGCGGTCGCGCACCGAATAGGCGGTGCGATGCAGCCGCTCCACATGGGCGCGCAGGCTGTTCGGGTGCTCCGGATCGACCACCGAGCCGTACAGCGCGTTGCGCAGCGCCCGGCCGCTGCCGTGATCCGACACGCGCGTCAGGTCCCACGGGATCATGCCGACCCAGGCCATCAGCCCCAGCAGCGGGCGCAGCTGCGCGGCGGCCCCCGGCAGGTTGCCGTCGGTCAGCCGCGTGTGCGTGGCGCGCAGCAGACGCACCGCCCCTTCCGACCGCTCGGCGTAGCGGCCCAGCCAGTACAGGCTGTCGGCGACCCGGCTCGGCAGGTCGCTGTTGGCCGGGCGGACGACCGGCGTCGGCAGCTCCGGTGTGGTGACGTCCGCCGTGCGTTGCGGGCGCGGCTGCGCCGGGGCGTGGTCGCCGCGGCGGCCGGACAGGATCCAGGTGTCCTTGCTGCCGCCGCCGCGCTGCATGGAGACGACCAGCTTGCCCGATTCCGTGGACACGCGCGTCAGGCCGCCGGGCATGACGGCGTAGCCGCCGTCCGGCTTGGCGCACAGAAACACGCGAAGGACCAGCGGGCGCGGTTGCAGGCGCCCGCCCTGCCAGACCGGCGCGGTGGACAGCGCCACCCGCTCCTGCGCCACATAGCACCAAGGGCGCGCCTTGATCCGCTCGACGAGATCCGCGCGTCCCGCCGACGACAGGTCGGCGCCGAAGATCGGCTCGAAGGCCAGCGACGGGAAGGCCGGCTTCACCACCAGCCCGTCCAGATGGTCGATCACGTAGGCGCATTCCGCCTCGTTGCCGCACCACCAGGCGGCGACGCCGGGCATCTTCAACTCCTCGCCCAGCAGATGGCGGCACAGCATGGGCAGCGACGACTTGACGGCCATCGATTCCATGAAGCCGGATCCCAGCGAGTTCGCCACCGCCACGTTGCCGGCGCGCACCGCCTCGATCAGCCCGGCGACGCCCAGCGAACTGTCGGCGCGCAGTTCCAGCGGATCGGCGAAATCGGCGTCCAGGCGGCGCAGGATCACGTCCACCTGCTCCAGCCCCGACAGCGTCTTCAGGAACACCCGTCGGTCGCGCACCGTCAGGTCGGCGCCTTCCACCAGTGTGATTCCCAGGTAGCGCGCCATGTAGACGTGCTCGAAATAGGTCTCGTTGTAGGGCCCCGGCGTCAGCAGCACGACGCGCGGCCGGTCCCGGCGCGGGCTCAGCGAGAGCAGTGTTTCCTTGTAGGCATCGAAGAACGGTCCCAGCCGCTCCACCTGGCAGTGGCGGAAGCTGTCGGGCAGCACCTTCGCCATGACCGCGCGGTTCTCCAGCGCATAGCCGCTGCCGCTCGGCGCCTGGGTGCGGTCGGACAGCACCCACCAGCGTCCGTCCGGCGCGCGGGCGAGGTCGGCCGCGTAAAAATGCAGGTGGATGTCCTTCGGCACCCGGATCCCGTGCACCGCCCGGCGGAATCCCGGATCGGCGTGGATCACCGCGGGCGCCAGCCGGCCGCCTCGGGTCAGCGTCTGCGGCCCGTACAGGTCGGCCAGCACGGCGTTCAGCAGCGTCGCGCGCTGGATCAGGCCCGACTCGACGGCCTTCCATTCGTGCGCCGGGATCAGCAGCGGCACCATGTCGAGCGGCCAGGGCCGCTCCATTCCCTTGGGGTCGCCGTAGATGTTGTAGGTGACGCCGTTCTGGTGCAGAAGGCGCCGCGCCTCCTCCCACCGCTCGGCCATCAGTTCGGGATCGAGGGGGCCGAGAGTTCCCATGAAGGTCTGCCAGTGCGGGCGCAGCCGCCCCTGGCCGGTGACCATCTCGTCATAGACCTGTCCCGTCCCATAGCCGAGCGCGTCGGCCTCGCCGAACAGCGATCCCTGAAGGAACGGCACCGGGCGCATCCCCGGCGTGTTGGGGGCGCTCGGGCCGGAGAAGGGAAAATCGCGGTCGGGCAAGGTGGGTTCGGACGCTCAGCTCTGGTGCAAGGCGTGACAAGTGTGGACGCCCGCTCCCGCCGATGCAAGCGGCGGTTCGGAGGCCGCAAGGGGCATTGGCAATTCCCCAAAGGCTGACGATGCCGGGCGGACTGCGGCCGGCGGTTTGTCGAAGCGGTGCCGTGGGTTGTACGGACCTGCGCGCCGTGGCGCGACCTTCAAGAGACGCTCGGGACCAGGACCTGACCACGCTGACGAACAGCCGGGGTGCTTTTGCCCGCACCCCGGCTGTTCGCCCGGCATTAGGACGCCCGGATGCGGTCGGTGAAGGAGTTCACTTCGTCCTTGAGCAGCGACGTCTGGTGGGTCAGGGTGCCCGAGCTTTCCAGGAGAAGCTCGGCGGAGCTGCCTGCATCCGTCGCCTTGTGGAGCACGTGGGTGATGGTGCTGGCGACTTCCGTGGTGCCCAGCGCCGCCTGACGCAGGTTGTCGCTGATCTCCGTCGTCGCCTGGAACTGCTGCTGCACCGCCCCCGAGATGCTCATGGCGATGCTGTCCATGCGGTCGATGGTCTCGCCGATCCGCTTGATGGCGTTCACGGCGCTGAAGGTGGTCGATTGGATGGCGTCGATCTGGACGCTGATCTCGCCGGTCGCGACGGTGGTCTGGTTGGCCAGCGCCTTCACCTCGTTGGCGACCACGGCGAAGCCCTTGCCGAAATCGCCGGCGCGGGCGGCCTCGATCGTCGCGTTCAGCGCCAGCAGGTTGGTCTGCTTGGCGATGTTCTCGATCATATGGACCACGTCGCCGATGCGGCCGGCCGCGTCGGCAAGCGCCGAGACGACTCCGTTGGTCTCGCGCGCCTCGTTGACCGCGCCGCGGGCGATCTCGGTGGACTGGGACGCCTGATTGCTGATGGCGGCGACGGAACGGGACAGCTCCTCGACCGCCTCCGACACCATCTTGACGTTGATGCTCGCCTCTTCGGTGGCGGAGGCGCCCTGGGTGGCCAGTTCGACCGTCTGTTCGGCGACGTTGGCGACGAGGCGGGCGTTGGTCTCCACCACCTCGGCCTCGCGGATGACGAGCTGGACCACGTCCATGACCGTGCCTTCGAAATTCTCGGCCAGCTTGCCCATGGTCTCGCGCTTTTCCGCTTCGTTGCGCTGCCGCTGCTCCTCCTGTGCGTTGCGCATCCGCTCCATGTGGATGGCGTTCTCCTTGAACACCTGGACCGCGCGGGCCATGTCGCCGACCTCGTCCCGGTTCTCGGTGGCCGGGATGTGGACCGAGGTGTCGCCCTTGGCGAGCACGCTCATGGCCGTCGTCATGCTGCGGACGGGCTTGACGATCGAGTTGGCGATCAGCAGCGCGAAGATGATGCCGGCCAGAACCGCGACGACAGGCGTGATGACGGCCTGGCGCCAGCTGGCATCGAGTGCCTCGGTGGCCCGCGACTGGGTCTGCGTCTGCATGTCCGAGAAGGTCGTGACGATGCTCCGGACGACGCGCTCCAGCTCGGCCAGGATGTCGCGGATCCGGGCCTGCGATTCGATCAGCGACTGGCTGCCGACGACGGCGTCCTCCAGCCCCTTGGTGAAAGTCACGAGTTGCGGCTCCATCGAGCCGAGGAAGCGCAGCAGGCGCTTGTTCGTGATGACCGGCTTGGCTTCCTGGATCGTGTCGCGCAGACGCGCCAGTTCGCCCTTGGCGGAGTCGGCGTCGTTGGGATCGAAGGTGGTGAAATAGCGGGCGGCCGCCATGCGGGTGGCTTGAAGAGCCTGCTGGAGGCGCAGCGCGGCCTGAAGCGCCGGCGCCTCCCCGCTGTTCTGCGCGCCTTCCACCAACGCCACGGCGGTGGTGTTCAACTGGGCCCCGACCAGGAAGGACTGGCCCACGCCCTCGCGGCGGCGGGTGACCGCCTCCACGGTCGTGTCGAAGGCGGCGCGGTAGTTGGCAGCGGCCTTCTGCAGCG
>JAEZID010000303.1 GCA_023416195.1 Pseudomonadota bacterium
GACATCGGCATCCGCCTGACCACGGCGCGCTATTTCCGCCCGTCGGGCGCCCTGGTGGACTGCTTCGGCATCTCGCCGAACATGGAGATCAAGCCGACCAACGGCAACACCGAGGAAACCCACCCGGACCCGGCCACCTGCGACCCCAACGCCCCGCCGCCGCCGCCCGCGCGCGCCTGGAAGATGGAGGAGCTGTGCCCGGACGTGGCCGCCACCGAACCGAAGCCGGACGCCGACCGACCCATGGAATGCGCCGTCGCCGCCATCCGCACCCGTCTGATGGGCACCCTGATCGGCCGGCCGTGAGCAACCTTCGCCCCCTGGGGAGAGGACAATAAAAAAGCCCTCCGCCCGAACCGGGCGGAGGGCTTTTCCTTAAGCGGCAGGCGTGCGATCAGACCACTTCGATGCGCTGCGCTTCCGGACCCTTGGCGCCCTGGCGGATGGTCACCCGCACCTGCTCGCCGTCGGCCAGCCCGCTCACGCCCGAACGCTCCAGAGCGCGGATGTGGACGAAGATGTCCTTGCCGCCGGTGGACGGGGCGATGAAGCCGAAGCCCTTGGAGGTGTTGAACCACTTCACGGTGCCGTCCACGGTCTCCTCGGCGCCGCCGTCGTAGCCGCCGTAGCCGCCACCGCCATAACCGCCGCCGTTGTCCCAGCCGCCGGAATCACGGTCGCGCGGGGCGCGGGCCGGGCGGCTCGGGCTGGCGGTCGAGGTGTCGACGTCGTGGATGGTGGCGACCTGCGGGCCCTTCGGGCCGCGCGACAGGTCGCAGGTGATGGTCGCACCCTCGGGCAGGCTGTCGTGTCCGCAGAACTGCAGAACAGTGGAGTGCAGGAAGGCATCCGGCGAACCATCCTCGGGCGTGACGAAGCCGAAGCCCTTGGTGCCGTTGAACCACTTGACGGTGGCGCGGATGTTGCGCTGGGTGATCTCGGGAGCGCGGAAGCTGTTGTTGCGCTGCGGACGGTCGAACATACGTGGTCTCATCTGTCGTGATACGCCGCGCCCCCTCAACCGAGGCGCGGAACCACGAAGATGATCCGTTCCGCCGCGCTTTTCAATTGAGAACGCAGGGGAGGACCAGAAAGACCGGACAAAGTCCTCCCCACGGCCGACTCAGGAGTTCCGAGCGACCAAAAATGTCTCAATCAGAGCGCGAATCGGGGAGACTCGGACGTCAGGCCGCCGCCCCGTGGCACTTCTTGAACTTCTTGCCGCTGCCGCAGGGGCACGGGTCGTTGCGGCCGACCTTCGGGCCGCTGCGCGGGCGGGCGCCCAGCGTGCCGTCCACATAATACCAGCGGCCGTCGCGCCGGGCGAAGCGGCTGGTCTCGTGGTGCTTCTGCGGCTTGCCGTTCATCATGAAGTTGGCGACGAACTCGACCACGCCTTCCTCGTCCTGCTCACCGCCGGCCTCGGTGGAGCGGACCTCAAGACCGGTCCAGACGCTGTTCTTGGCCCAGGCCTCGATCTCCTTGCGGTCGAAGTCGTCCCGCGTTTCCGGCAGCAGGGTTTCCTGGAGATAGTCGATCCTGCCGGTCGCGAAGGCCGAATAGCGCGAACGCATCAGCGCTTCGGCGGTCGGCGCGGTCGCGGTGCCGTCGAGATAGGGGCCGCAGCAGGCGTCCAGGGCCTTGCCGGAACGGCAGGGGCAGTCGGTCATGGGTCAGGCCTTTCCTCTTGAGGGCGCCATGCATAGCGCAGCCGTTTCGCTTCGCCAAGATCCCGTCGCAAAATCCGCCATGCGGGCGGCGTCCATACTTGGGCTAAGCTGTCGAGATCGAACGAGGGATGGGCCACCCCATGAGCAGAACCGCGGCCAAGGCGCGGAATCGCCGCTTCCCAGCCGGAACCGTGCTGATCCGACAGGGCGAGCCCGGCGACCGCGCGTGGCTGATCGAGGCGGGCGAGTTGGAGGTGCTGCTGGACGGGCCGGAGGGCACGCGCCGCCTGGGCACGGTCGGACGCGGCGCCATCGTCGGCGAGATGGCGTTGCTGGACGACGGGCTGCGCAGCGCCACCGTCCGCGCGCGCACCGAGATCGAGGCGGTCGAACTGTGCCGCGACACCTTCCGCGCGCTGCTCGGCAAATGCCCGCCGCTGGCCGCCTATCTGCTGGAAAGCCTGATCGCCGCGATCCGGCGCACCTACGGCCTGGCCCAGCCGGAACGGCTGGAAGGCGGGTCGGACATCCGCTCCTCCAAAACCTTCGACCGGGTGATGGAGCGCCGCATGTTCCGCGCGGGCCATACCTTCTTCCGCCAGTGCGACGAGGGCGCCGGCGCCTATCTGATCCAATCGGGCTCGGTCAGCATCCGGAAGTCGGGCGAGGAAATCGCGGTGCTCGGCCCCGGCCGCATCTTCGGCGAACTGGCGCTGCTTACCCATCGCCCGCGCGCCGCGACGGCGGTCGCGCTGGAGGCCACCGTCTGCGAGATCATCCGCAAGGACGGCTTCGCCCAGGCGCTGTCCGCCATGCCGCCGATCCTGCGCTCTCTGACCCGCATCTACATCGAGCAGCTGGCGGGGCAGAAGTAAGGTCCGGCACGGATGGACACGGGTGAAGCGAAGGATTTCAATCCGTGTCCATCCGTGCTTAATCCGTGTCAAAAATCCTTCCCCCAGCTTCCGAAGATCATGACCAGGACGACCCGCCCCAAGGCTCCCCGCCCGCACCCCGACCTGTCCTTCGAGACCGCACTCGGCCAGGGGCGGCGGGTGTGCGGCATCGACGAGGTCGGGCGCGGCCCGCTGGCCGGACCGGTGGTCGCCGCCGCCGTGGTGCTGCCGCCGGACGGGCTGCCCCCGGCGCTCGCCCGCGCCATCAACGACAGCAAGGCGCTGAGCCGCACCGCCCGCGAGGACCTGGAACCGGAGATTCGCGCCCACGCGCTGGCCTATGCGCTGGCCGAAGCGACGGCGGCGGAAATCGACGACCTCAACATTCACAAGGCGACCCTGCTCGCCATGAAGCGCGCCTACGAGGCGCTGACCGGCGAGGCCCCGGCCGTCGCGCTGATCGACGGGAAGTTCAAGC
The DNA here is from genome assembly GCA_023416195.1 of Pseudomonadota bacterium. Lineage (GTDB taxonomy): Bacteria > Pseudomonadota > Alphaproteobacteria > Azospirillales > Azospirillaceae > Azospirillum. Next base: position 3,045 of record JAEZID010000303.1, read on the forward strand.
CGGACCTGCCCTGCCTGGCCGAGGCCATCGTCAAGGGCGACGGCAAGAGCCAGTCCATCGCCGCCGCCTCGATCATCGCCAAGGTGGCGCGCGACCGCGAGATGTGCCGGCTGGCCGAGCTGCACCCCCATTACGGGTGGGACCGCAACGCCGGCTATCCGACGCCGGAACATCTGGAGGCGCTGCGCCGCCACGGGGTCACCGCCCACCACCGAGTCAGTTTTGCACCAGTCCGCGAGCAAATGGCGCTAAGCACCTGAAGCGTCTGACACCCGCGATAGAAACCAGTTGACGGCGACTCGGGACCGAATCATTGTCCCAGCGAGTGAGTCGCTGCTGTTGGTTGCGTCAATGCTCCCCCTGAACAAAATTCTCGTGGGCGATTGCATCGCCCTCATGAATGAATTGCCGCCTGAATCGGTGGATCTCGTCTTTGCGGATCCGCCCTACAACCTCCAACTTGGGGGCGAGCTCTTGCGTCCGAACCACACCCGCGTGGATGGTGTGGAAGAGGACTGGGACAAGTTCGATGATTTCGAGACCTATGACCGCTTCACGCGCGACTGGCTCGCCGCCGCGCGCCGCATCCTGAAGCCGGAAGGCTCGCTCTGGGTCATCGGCAGCTATCACAACATCTTCCGCGTCGGCGCGACCTTGCAGAATCTGGGCTTCTGGATCCTGAACGACATCGTGTGGCGCAAGACGAACCCGATGCCGAACTTCCGCGGCACGCGCTTCGCCAACGCGCACGAGACGATGATCTGGGCGTCGCGTGACAAGGACGCGCGCTACCGCTTCAACTACGACGCCATGAAGGCGCTGAACGACGACTTGCAGATGCGTAGCGACTGGCTGCTGCCGATCTGCAGCGGCGGCGAACGCCTGCGCGACGAGGACGGCCGCAAGACCCACCCGACGCAGAAGCCGGAAGCCCTTCTGTACCGCGTCATCCTGTCCTCCTCCCGGCCGGGCGACACGGTGCTGGACCCCTTCTTCGGCACCGGCACCACCGGCGCGGTCGCCAAGCGGCTGGGCCGCAACTGGATCGGGCTGGAGCGCGACGACACCTACGTGAAGGCCGCCCAGGCCCGCATCGAGGCGATCGAGGAAGCGCCGGACCCGAGCGTGCTCGACACGCCGCCGAAGCGTTCCGCGCCGCGCATCCCGTTCGGCTGGGTGGTGGAGCGCGGCTTGCTGCGCCCCGGCACCTCGCTGTTCGACCAGCGCCGCCGGTGCGTCGCCCGCGTCCGCGCGGATGGCACGCTGATCGGTTCCAACGCGCGCGGCGACCATCGCGGCTCCATCCATCAGGTGGGCGCGGCCATGGCCGGCCTGCCGGCCTGCAACGGCTGGACCTTCTGGCACTATGAGGAGGGCGACGATCTGCGCCCCATCGACGTGCTGCGCGAGCGCATCCGGGCCGAGGCGAACTGAACCACGCGAAATCGGCATCGGTCCCCACCATTTATCGCCGCCGCAACGCCTTGGCACGGTCGCGGCGGCGTGGTAGGCGTGTGCGCCATGAACAAGCTCTTCGCCACCGTCACCGCTCCGCTGCCCCGCTCGACCCCGGCGGCGGTGTCCACCCGTTGTTTCGTGCGCGATCTGGTCATGGACGCGCTTGTCGGCGTTTACGCCCACGAGCGGATCAAGCCGCAGCGCATCCGGCTGAACCTGGATCTGGAAACCATCGCCCCCGGCATCACCGGCGAGGACATGGCCGCCGTGGTGAAGGGTCTGGTCAACCAGGGCCACGTCACCCTGATCGAGACGCTGGCCGAGCGCATCGCCGAGCGCTGCCTCGCCGACGCGCGCATCGCGTCGGTGAAGGTGCGCGTGGAAAAGCTGGACGTCTTCCCGGACGCCGCCAGCGTCGGCGTGGAGATCGAGCGCGCGCGGGGCTGAAGCCTCCCTCGCCGTCTTACGCCACCAAGTCCTCCTGCGAGGTTTCGACGCGGCCGGCGACGGCGGCGGGCTGCGTCATGCCGGCCGCGGTCAGCGGCAGGCCGATGGTGAAGCGGCAGCCCTGGCCAGGGTGCGAGTGCACGGAAATGTGCCCGCCCAGCGTCCCGACCACGATGTTGTGCACGATGTGCAGGCCGAGCCCGCTGCCCCCCTCCGCGCGCCGCGTGGTGAAGAAGGGCTCGAAGATGCGGTGCAGGTTTTCCGGCGGGATGCCCTTGCCGTCGTCGGTGAAGTCGAGGACGATGGACGCTTCTTCCCGGCGCACCGCGATGACGATGGTTCCGGGAACGTCGGGTTTGAAGGCGTGCAGCAGCGCGTTGATGACGAGGTTCGACACCACCTGCGACAGGGCGCCCGGATAGCTGTCCATGGTGATGCCGTCCGGACAGTCGAGCGCCACGCGATGCGGCGTGCGCTTCACCTGAGGGGCGAGGCTGCCCAGCACGCCGTCCAGATAGCCGCGCAGTTCGAACGGCCGGCGCGCTTCCGACGTCTGGTCCACGGCCACCTGCTTGAAGCTCCGCACCAGCGCGCAGGCGCGGTCCAGGTTGGACAGGATCATGTCGGCGGCTTCCTCGATCCGCTCGACGAACTCCTCCAGGTCGCGGCGGCGCACGCTCCCGTCGGCGACGGCGCGCTTGAAGCCGCGCGTCTGTTCGGCGAGGTAGGAGGCGGCGGTCACGCCGATGCCCACGGGCGTGTTGATCTCGTGCGCCACGCCGGCCACCAGCGCCCCCAGCGAAGCCAGCTTTTCCGCCTGGACGAGGCTTTTCTGCGTGCGTTGCAGGTCGATCAGCGCGCGTTCGGCCTGCTCCTTCGCGGCGACCAGCGCGTTTTCCGCGTATTTGCGGGCGGAGATGTCGTGCAGAGCCAGGAACATCGACGGCTCGCCTTCGTAATCCATCGCCATTGCCGAAATCACGCCCCAGAAGGGCCGGTGTTCGGCGGTCTTCAGCCGCGTTTCGAAATCGGTCAGGCGGCCCCGGCGGAACACGTCCTGGGCGAAGGCCACCCAGTCGATGGTCTGTTCCAGGAAATCCGGCATCGCGCGGCCCGGCGCGTCCTTGGACGGAAGCTCCAGGAGATCGGCGGCCGGGGTGTTGGCGAACAGCACGCACCCGTCGGTCCGCCGGGCGATGACGATGGGGAAAGGCGAGCTTTGCAGGATGGTGTTGAGCCGCCCCTCGCTCGCCCTCAGCGCCTCGGTCTGCGCGCGCTGGGCGACCAGCGCCTCGGCGAAGCGCTCCACCGCGCGGTCGATGCGCTCGAACTCCTCCAGCGAGGCCGGGGGCAGTTCCACCGGTTGCGGGGCCTGCTGCAACGCGTGCAGCGTCCGGCTGACCCGCAACACCGGCAACACCACATGCCGGCGCAGCAGCAGCGTCACGCCGCCCAGCAACAGAATGGTCGCGGCGATGCCGGCGACGCTGATCCACAGGCCGCGCCGCCCGTCGGCGACGATCCGTTCCACCATGTCCAGCGTGGCGGCGGAGGCGTCGCCGGACAGGCTTTCGGCCAACTGATTCAGTTGACGGTAGGCGATGTCGCTGTCCTGGCGCATCTGCGCTTGCACGGCAATCCGGCCGCGATGCAGATCCGTCAGCGTCCGCGCGGCGGCGAAGCGGTCGAGCACGGCGAGGAGCCGGCCCGGCTGGTCGCCGGCCGCGCCGGAGATGCTGCCGATCAGGGCGCGCTGGTTGCGCAGCAAAGCCAGGATTTCGTGATCCACGACCGCCAGCGCCTCGGCCGTGTCGGTCGCCATCGCCTGCCCGTAGAGACGGCGCAGGTGGTAGAGGTTGCTGAGAAAAGCATAGTCCTGCACCGCCCGGTCCGGCTCCGCCAGCAGCGAGGTGCCGAGCGCCAGCGCGTCGTCCACCCCGGCCAGGGTCTCGCGGATGCTGGCCGACAGGGCGTCGATCAGGTCGGCGCGGTGGTTGCTCCGCCGCACGGCGTTCAGCGCGCGGTCGAGCTTCTCCAGGACGGAGACGTCCACCACCAGGGCGAACTGGCTGGCCAGCGCCTCCGCCTCGTCCAGCGACGCCGCGCGGCGGGCGCGGTCGCGGCTGTTCAGAATGACCTCCGCCAAGCGGCTGAGCTGCGCGGCGGTCATGGCGTTGCGCTGCTGGGCGTCGATGCGCGGGACGGTGGCGTCGCGCGCCTGTTCGGCGATGCCGACGATGCCGAGAAAGGCGGCGCCCACCACGCCGGTCAGGGTGGCGAGGACCAGCGCGACGGCGCCGACCAGCGCCACCGCCGCCGCCTGGAGGCGCGGTTTGCCGCCGGCGGAGGCTTCGGTCCGGCCGGCGTCGTCCTCGACTGTTCCCGGCCCGGCCGGTTCCCGATCCCGCATGTCCCGACCCCAGACACTCGCGCGGGCGACACGCCGGATCCCCGGATAGAATACCCGAGGATGTTTCTGGCGATGCGATTTTCGCGCTGGGGTAATCTATCGCCGGCCGGGCGTTGCCTCCAGATGAATTTGAGGCAAAGACGAGCGGCTTAGCACCGCAGGGCGCAGACGCATCAAAGATTAGCGGCCGAGATAATCTTGGCCGGAACGGCAAGTCCGGCGATCTCCTGAATCAGTTTCTGCCGCAAAGCTTCGACGAAACTTTCGCGATCCATGGCCGTCTTGACGAAGCAATTGGGACCGCCGACGACGTTTTCCTGATAATATTCTTCCAGCCACGGAAATTCGTCGAGAATGGCGAGCGCGTTGATGGTGATGCCCTTCCGTTCGGCGCGGTCGCGCGCCCCGGCCGGGTCGGCGCCGCTGTTGCTGAAGCCGTTCGACACGATGTCGATCACCTTGCGCGGCGCCTCGATCCCATTGTTCTCGAACAGCTTCGCGGAATCGTCGATGGCGCTGCCCAGCGCCGTGGAGTCCGCCTGGATGCCGCGCGGCGCGGATTCGATCTTGTGGGCGAAGGCCTTGGCGTCCTCGGCGCTGCGCAGGACGGTCCAGGGCACGATCACGCGCAGGCTGTGCGGACCGGAAAACACCACCAGAGTGGCGGCAATGCCGCCGGTCGAGATGGACTCGCCCAACTGCGGATCTTTGAAGGCGGCGGCGTGGCCCTGCAACTGAAACTCCAGGCCGCCATCGGTGATGGAAGCGGACCCGTCCACCGCCAGCACGATTTCCAGCGACACCGACCGTTCCGCTGGAGGCGGGACCTTCTTCTTCGGTTCCGCCGTGGCGGGACCCGTCAGCGCGATCAGCGCAAGAAACAGGAGGATCGCAGTCCGCAGCATTCCCAACCCTACGCGATGTCGTTCACGCATCATCCTTCAGGCGTGGGCAAGGGCGTGGCGCACCACCTTCATCATGACGGAGGGAAGCGCCTGCCCGCCCAGCCGGTCGACCGGGACCCAGATGCCCTCGGCCCGCCGCCAGCCGTCGCCGGCCTTCGCCGCGACCACACCAAGTTCGAGGTGAAAATGGCTGAAAGTATGGCGGACCGTGCCGGGCAGCCGGCGCCAGTCCGCCGCCAGCGGAGCGGCGCCGCGCAACGCCGCCTCGTCGGGGTCGGTCGCGGTCCAGTCGGTCGAGGGCACCTCGGCCATGCCGCCGAGCAAGCCCTCCTCCGCCCGGCGGCGCAGCAGCACCGCGCCCTCGGGGTTCAGCAGCCAGTAGGCGACGCCGCGCCGGGTCGGCTTGTCGGCCTTGGCCGCCTTGCGCGGCAGGTCGTCCTGGATGCCGGCGGCGCGGGCGTCGCACCATTCGGCCCAGGGGCACAGCATGCATTTGGGCTTGCGCGGCGTGCAGACGGTGGCGCCGAGGTCCATCATCGCCTGGGCGTAGTCGCCGGGCCGCTCGTCCGGGGTGATCGTGCCGGCCAGGGCGCGCAGCTTCGGCTTGACGTTGGGAAGCGGCTCCTCGACCGCGAAGACGCGAGCGACGACGCGCTCCACGTTGCCGTCCACCACCGTCGCCTTGCGCCCGAAGGCGATGGAGGCGATGGCCGCCGCCGTGTAGGCGCCGACGCCCGGCAGTTCCAGAAGCCGTTCCTCGGTATCCGGGAAACGCCCGCCCAGCTCGTTCGCCACCACCTGCGCGCATTTATAGAGGTTGCGCGCCCGCGCGTAGTAGCCGAGCCCCGCCCAGGCGACCAGAAGATCGTCCAGCGGCGCCGCCGCGAGGTCGCGCACGGTCGGCCAGCGTTCGGTGAAGGCGCGGAAATAGGGCGCCGCCGCCGGGACGGTGGTCTGTTGCAGCATGATTTCCGACAGCCAGACCCGGTAGGGGTCGGCCTCCTCCCCGGGGCGGGATCGCCAGGGCAGGTCGCGGCGGTTGTGGTCGTACCAGGAGAGAAGCCGCTCGGCGGCGGCGCGGGCATCGCGGATCATGGGCGGAAGAGATAGGCGTTTCGCCGCGCTCAAGAAAGTCCCCGGCGAAAGTCCCCGGCGCACGCTGGCGCTCTCCGGCGTGCTTGCGCTACGGTGCGGGCGCGCCGAACCATCGCACAACGTACAGAAGGGTGCCGCCATGACCGGACCGAAGCCGACCTCTCAGCCGCCCGCCCCCTGCCTCGTCGTTGCCGACGGCCCGGCCGCCATCGACTTCTACAAGGCGGCGTTCGGCGCCGAAGAGACCTTCCGGATGATGTCGCCCGACGGACGGCGCGTCCTGCACGCCAATCTGGTCGTCAACGGCGGCCCGGTCATGCTGTCCGACGATTTTCCGGAATACAACGGCGGCCGGTCGCGGGATCCCAAGGGGCTGGGCGGCACGCCGGTGACCATCCACCTTCAGGTCGCCGACGCGGACGCGGTCTTCGCCCGCGCGCTGGAGGCCGGCTGCACCGCCGTCATGCCGCTGGCCGACATGTTCTGGGGCGACCGGTACGGCAAGCTTCTGGACCCGTTCGGCCATGAATGGTCGATCGCCACCACCATCGCGACCCCGACCCGCGAAGAGATGGACGCCGCCGTCCAGAGCCTCTTCGGTCCGGGCGGGTGCCAGTAACCGGACCGGCCCCTATGAACGGACCGCGCCGCATCGGCCAATCCGTGCAGGGTGTGGCGGGCAAGGCGCTGGGCAAGCGCGGCCTTGCCTTAGGCGCGCTGATCACCGACTGGTCGTCCATCGTCGGGCACCAGCTGAGCCTGCGCACCGCCCCCGACAAGCTGAGCTTCCCGCGCGGCAAGCGCGAGGACGCCACCCTGCACATCCGCGCCATGGGCGCCATCGCGCTGGAACTTCAGCACCTGGAACCGCAGATCATCGAGCGCATCAACAGCTTCTTCGGCTATCGCGCGGTGGCCAAGATCAAGCTGATCCACGCCGCCCCGGCGTCCATGCCGAGGCCGGTGGTGCGCCAGCGCCCGCTGACCATGGACGAGGAACTGTCGGTGATGACCACCACCTCGACCGTCGAGGACGAGGAGCTGCGCGCCACGCTGGAGCGCTTCGGCCGTTCGCTGCTGGCGCGGCCGAAGCCGCAAGCCAAGCGCTGACCATATTCTTGCCGCAAAACGGTTGTTCTGGTTATAACATCAACATCTGGTAGGGACGAGGGCATCGTGAACCGCAACCTCTTGGGTATCCTGATCGTACTCGGCGTCGGCATGGCGATCATCGTCGGGCTCGCCATCTACGGGTCGCAGCCGCGCACGGCCGCCGTCAGCCCCCCCACCGCCACCAGCACCGACGCTCCGCCGGCCTCGACCCCGGCCACGCCGGCTCCGACTCCGGCTCCGGCTCCGGCCCAGAGCACGCCCGCCCCCGCCCAAACGGCTCCGCAGACCGCCGCCGTCACCGACCCGCTGGCCGACCGCGTGCTCGGCAACCCGAACGCGCCGGTGACCATCCTCGACTATTCGTCGATGACCTGCCCGCACTGCGCCGCCTTCCACACCGAGACGCTGCCCAAGATCAAGGAAAAGTACATCGACACCGGCAAGGTGAAGCTGGTGTTCCGCGACTTCCCCTTCGATCAGGCGGCGCTGCGCGCCTCCATGCTGGCCCGCTGCGCGCCGGCCGAGCGCTACTACCCGCTGCTGGACGTGCTGTTCAAGGCGCAGGCCCAGTGGGCGCGCGCCGCCGACCCGGCCAAGGCGCTGTCCCAGTACGGCAAGCTCGCCGGCATGAGCCAGGAGACCATCGACGCCTGCATGGCCAACCAGACGCTGGCCGACGGCATCCTGAACATCCGCATGACCGGCCAGAACCAGCACCGCATCGAATCGACGCCGACCTTCATCCTCAACGACGGCGCCGCCACCATCAACGGCAACCAGCCGTTCGAGGTGTTCGCCGAGGCGATCGACAAGCTGGTCAAGTAATCAGGATACACCCCGGTGCATTTCACGCGCCTCCGCCTGTCCGGCTTCAAGTCGTTCGTCGACGCCACCGAGCTTGTGATCGAGCCCGGCATGACCGGCATCGTCGGCCCGAACGGCTGCGGCAAGTCGAATCTGGTGGAGGCGCTGCGCTGGGTGATGGGCGAGACCTCCGCCAAGAAGATGCGCGGCGACGACATGGACGACGTCATCTTCGGCGGCACGGCCAACCGTCCGGCGCGCAACCTCGGCGAAGTCGCCCTTCTGATCGACAACCGCACGCGCACCGCCCCCGCCGGCTTCAACGAGCATGACGAGCTGGAGGTGACCCGCCGGATCGAGCGCGGCAACGGTTCCGACTACCGCATCAACGGCAAGCTGGTGCGCGCCCGCGACGTGCAGCTGCTGTTCGCCGACAACGCGTCGGGCGCCAATTCTCCGGCGCTGGTCAGCCAGGGCAAGGTCGGCCAGATCATCAACGCCAAGCCGCAGGACCGCCGCATGCTGCTGGAGGAGGCGGCGGGCATCACCGGCCTGCACTCCCGCCGGCACGAGGCGGAATTGCGGCTGCGCGCGGCCGAAACCAACCTGACCCGCCTCGACGACGTGATCGGGGCGATGGACACCCAGCTACAAAGCCTGAAGAAGCAGGCGCGGCAGGCGGCCCGCTACCGCAACCTGTCCGAACAGATCCGCAAGGCCGAGGCCGTCCTCTGGCACCTGCGCTGGATCGCCCACGAGGCGGAGCTGGAACGCGCCCGCGCCGCCTTCGGCAAGGCCGAGGGCGCGGTGCGCGAGCTGATGCTGGCGGTCACCCAGCTGACCACCCGCCGCACCGACGACGCCGCCGGCCTGCCGGAAAAGCGTCAGGCGGAAGCGGCGGCGGCGGCGGCCCTGCAACGGCTGGTCATCGCCAAGGAGCAGTTGGACGCCGAGGAAAAGCGCGTCGCCGAGCAGCAGCGCGCGCTGGTCTCCCGCCTTCAGCAGATCGCCGGCGACCTTGGCCGTGAAGAGGCGCTGGCCGCCGACGCCGGCGACGCGCTGGCCCGCCTGGAATCCGAACGCGACCGGCTGCGCGAGGCCCAGGCCGACGAAGAGATGCTGGAGGAGGCCGCCGGCGAGGCTCTGGCCGAAGCGCGCGAGGCGGTGGACGAACTGGACCGCGCGCTGACCCGCCTGACCGAGCAGGTCGCCTCCGACGAGGCCCGCCGCACCGCCACCCAGCGGCAGGTCGCCGATCTGGAGACCCGCGCCGCCGGCCTGACCAAGCGCCTTGCCGAGCAGCAGGCCCAGCGCGAGACCCTGGAACGGGACATCGCCGCCCGCGCCGACGTGGCCGAGGCCGAACTGGCCGTCGAGCTGGCCGAACAACGGTTGGAAGACGCCCGCGAAGCCGCCGAGGCCGCCGAGCGCGCCAAGACCGAGTCCGAACCCGCCCAGGCCCGCGCCCGCGAAGCCCTGCAAGCCGCCGAATCCGCCCGCACGAAACTCAAAGCGGAAGAAAAGGCGCTGTCCGAACTGCTCGCCACCGGCTCCGGCGACCTGTTCCCGCCGCTGGTGGACGCCGTCGCCGTCTCCCCCGGCTATGAAGGCGCGCTGGCCGCTGCGCTGGGCGACGCGCTGACCGCGCCGCTGGACGAGGCCGCCCCGGTCCA
>JAEZID010000321.1 GCA_023416195.1 Pseudomonadota bacterium
ACCCGAAGCTGGTCGGGCTGGTCAAGGACAGCGACCTGATCCTGCTGCTGGGCGGCCGCTTCTCCGAGGTGCCGTCGCAGAGCTATGAGCTGCTGGGCATCCCGGAGACGGGCAAGACGCTGGTCCACGTCCATCCGGGCGCGGAGGAGCTGGGGCGCGTCTACAACCCCGACCTCGCCGTCAACGCCACGCCGGGCGCCTTTCTGGACGCGGTCGCCGGGCTGTCCGCCCCGCCCTCCCCGGCCTGGGGCGGTCAGGCGGAGGCGGCGCACGCCGCCTATCTGGCGTGGAGCGAGCCGCCCACCGCCATCCCCGGCGCGGTGCAGATGGGCAGCGTCATGTCCTGGCTGCGCGACACCCTGCCCGACGACGCGGTGCTGACCAACGGGGCCGGCAACTACGCGACCTGGATTCACCGCTTCTGGCGCTTCGCCCGGTTCGGGACGCAGCTGGCCCCGGTCTGCGGCTCCATGGGCTATGGGCTGCCGGCGGCGATTTCCGCCAAGCTGGCGCATCCGGAGCGCGACGTGCTGTGCTTCGCCGGCGATGGCTGCTTCCAGATGACCGGGCTGGAGTTCGGCACCGCCGTCCAGGAGGGGGCCGCCGTCATCGTGCTGGTCGTGGACAACGGCATGTACGGCACCATCCGCATGCACCAGGAGCGGGAGTATCCCGGCCGCGTCTCCGGCACCGCGCTGCGCAACCCGGACTTCGCCGCCTTCGCCCGCGCCTACGGCGGCCATGGCGAGACGGTGGAGCGCACGGAGGAGTTCGCCCCCGCCTTCCAGCGCGCCAAGGCGTCCGGTTTGCCCGCCATTCTCCACATCAAGCTCGACCCCGAGGCCCTGACGCCCGGCCGGACCCTGTCCGAGATCCGGGCATCCGGCCGGCCGCGCTGATTCATACCGAGGACACGCACCATGCAGCACCGCGACCTTTTCTCCCGCCTCGGCCTTGAGCTTCCGCCGGATGGTCAGGGCATCGCCGTCCGTTCGCCCATCGATGGCGCCCCGCTGGGCATCGTGCCGGAGACGCCGGCCGCCGCCATTCCGGACATCGCCGCCAAGTCCATGCGCGCCTTCGAGGCGTGGCGCGAGGTGCCCGCCCCCCGGCGTGGCGAGCTGGTCCGCCTGCTGGGCGAGGAGCTGCGCGCCGCCAAGGAGGATCTCGGCAAGCTCGTCACGCTGGAGATGGGCAAGATCCTGCAAGAGGGTCTCGGCGAAGTGCAGGAGATGATCGATATCTGCGACTTCGCGGTCGGGCTGTCGCGCCAGCTCTACGGCCTGACCATCGCGTCGGAGCGGCCGGGCCACACGATGCGCGAGACCTGGCACCCGATGGGGCCCTGCGCGGTCATCTCCGCCTTCAACTTCCCGGTCGCGGTGTGGTCGTGGAACGCCGCGCTGGCGCTGGTCTGCGGCGACCCGGTGATCTGGAAGCCGTCGGAGAAGACCCCGCTGACCGCGCTCGCCTGCCAGCGCATCTTCGAACGGGCGCTGGAGCGGTTTGGGGATGCGCCGGACAACCTGTTGCAGGTGGTCAACGGCGGGCGCGACGTGGGCGAGGCGCTGGTCGCCAGCCCGCTGGTGCCCATCGTGTCGGCCACCGGCTCCACCCGCATGGGCCGCGAGGTCGCCGTGACGGTGGCGGAGCGGTTCGGGAAGTCGATCCTCGAACTCGGCGGCAACAACGCGATGATCGTGGCGCCCTCGGCCGACCTCGACATGGCGGTGCGCGCCATCCTGTTCGCGGCGGTCGGCACCTGCGGCCAGCGCTGCACCACGCTGCGCCGCCTGATCGTGCACAAGGACGTGCGCGACAAGCTGCTGCCGCGCCTGAAGGCGGCCTACGGCTCGGTGCCCATCGGCAACCCGCTGGAATCCGGCGTGCTGGTCGGCCCGCTGAACGACAAGGGCGCGTTCGAGGCCATGCAGCGCGCGCTGGAGCAGGCCAAGGCCGATGGCGGCACCGTGACCGGCGGCGAGCGCACGCTGGCCGACCGTTTCCCAGACGCCTACTATGTAAAGCCCGCCATCGTCGAGATGCCGGCGCAGACCGACATCGTCCGGCACGAGACCTTCGCGCCGATCCTCTATGTGCTGGGCTACGAGACGCTGGAAGAGGCCATCGCGTTGCAGAACGCGGTGCCGCAGGGGCTGTCGTCCTGCATCTTCACGACGGACATCCGCGAGGCGGAGCGGTTCCTGTCGGCGGCGGGCAGCGACTGCGGCATCGCCAACGTCAACATCGGCCCGTCGGGCGCGGAGATCGGCGGGGCCTTCGGCGGCGAGAAGGAAACCGGCGGCGGGCGCGAGTCCGGGTCGGACAGCTGGAAGGCCTACATGCGCCGGCAGACCGCCACGGTGAACTATTCGAACAACCTGCCACTGGCGCAGGGCATCAAGTTCGAGATGGGATAAGGAAAGGGCCGCCCGGAATGCCGGGCGGCCCTTCTCCCTCCTGCGTTATGCGGCTTCCGAACGGAGCCGGCTGTTGGGATTGCTGCGGTGCAGATGCTCCGCAATCGGCGTCAATTGCGCCAGAACCTGATCGTGAGTCAGGCGGTCGCGGCGAAGCACCGCTTGGGCGATAGGGTCGTTGAGTAGTTCGGCAACGCGTAAGCGCCACGTCTGCTTGGGCAGTCCGTTCATTGCTGTGCTCGTTGCAGTGGTTCAGGAAGGTGCCGGCCTTTTCCCCGACAGCCGCACCGTACGCGCAAGATGTGACAGTTCGACGCTTCAGGCCCGTGATAATTCGGATACCTGGACCTCCTGCATACGGACTTAAGGACGGGACCTTATCCGCCCGGCTTTCGGATCGCGCTTGCCGCGCGCGTTTGATATACTAGAATACTCAAACGAGCCGCCACGTGCGGACCACCGAAAGAACAAAGGATTTGGGGGGCATGAGACTGCATCCGGGCTGCCTTTCCACCCTTCCCGCCGACATCGTCCGGCCCCGCTACGACCGGAGCCGCCTGACCACCGGCATCGTCCATCTGGGCATCGGCGCCTTTCACCGCGCGCACCAGGCCGTCTACACCGACGACGCGCTGAACCGCGAGTTCGGCCCCTGGGGCATCACCGGCGTGTCGCTGCGCAGCCCCGACACCTACGACGCTCTGGACCCGCAGGGCGGGCTTTACACCGTGGCGGTCCGCGACGCCGGGGGCGAGCGTCTGCGCGTCGTCGGCTCCGTCACCGAAGTGCTGGTGGCGCCCGAGGATCCCGAGGCGGTGCTGGAGCGGCTGACCCGCCCGGCGGTGCGCGTCGTGACCCTGACCGTCACCGAGAAGGGCTATTGCCACGACCCGGCGACCGGCGCGCTGAACGAGGATCATCCGGGCATCCGCCGCGACCTCGCCAACCCGCAGCGGCCGGAGACGGCGCCCGGCCTGCTGGCGGAGGCGCTGGAGCGGCGGCGGCGGGCGGGCACCGCGCCCTTCACCGTGCTGTCCTGCGACAACCTGCCGAGCAATGGCGACACCGTCGCCGGCATCCTGCGCCGCTTCGCCGCCTTGCGCGATCCCGCGTTCGGCCGCTGGGTGGAGGACAACGTGGCCTGCCCCAACAGCATGGTGGACCGCATCGTCCCCGCCACCACCGACGAGGACCGCGAGGCCGTGTCCCGCCGCCTCGGCTGGACGGATGCCTGGCCGGTGGTGACCGAGCCCTTCTCCCAGTGGGTCATCGAGGACCGCTTCCCCACCGGCCGCCCGGCGTGGGAGCTGGAGGGCGCGCAGCTGGTCGAGGACGTCCACCCCTACGAGTTCATGAAGCTGCGGCTGCTCAACGCCAGCCATTCGACCATGGCCTATCTCGGCTATCTGGCCGGCTACGCCACCATCGCGGAGACCATCGCCGACCCGGCCTTCGCCCGGCTGGTCCGCCGCCTGATGGACGAGGAGGTGACGCCCACCCTGCCCGTCCCGCCGGGCGCCGACCTGGACCGCTACAAGGCGGCGCTGCTGGAGCGCTTCGCCAACCCGGCGCTGAAGCACCGCACCTGGCAGATCGCCATGGACGGAACGCAGAAGCTGCCGCAACGGCTGCTCGGCACCATCCGCGACCGGCTGGCCGCCGGCGCCCCCATCGACCGGCTGGCGCTGGGGGTGGCGGGCTGGATGCGCTACGTCACGGGCGAGGACGAGACGGGCCAGCCCATCGACGTGCGCGACCCGCTGGCCGCCCGGCTGAAAACCGTGGCCGATGGCGCCGGCCGGTCGGCGGAGACGCTCGCCCCCGCCCTGCTCGGCGTGCGCGAGGTGTTCGGCGACGACCTGCCGGGCAACCCCGCCTTCGCCGACGCCGTGACGAAGGCGCTGGGCCGGCTGCTGGCCGATGGCGCCCGCCGCACCGTGGAGGCCGTGGCATGACAACCCGTCGCCGCGTCGGCGTGATCGGGCTGGGCATGGCCTCGGCCCCGCACGCGCAGAGCCTTCTGGATCTGGCGGACCGGGTCGAGGTCGCCGGCGCCTTCAGCCCCAGCGCCGAACGCCGCGCCGCCTTCGCCCGGCGCCACGGGCTGCCGGTGGTGGAAAGGCTGGACGAGCTTCTGGGCGATCCCACCGTGACCGCCCTGCTGGTGCTGACGCCGCCCGACACGCACGCGGAGCTGGTCGCCCGCTGCGCCGTCGCCGGCAAGCATGTGCTGCTGGAAAAGCCGCTGGACGCCACGCCGGAGGGCGCCCGCGCCGTCGTCCACAGCATGGAGGCGGCCGGGCTGACGCTGGGCGTCGTGCTGCAACACCGCTTCCGCCCCGCCGCCGAGCGGCTGTCGGCGCTGCTGCGGACGGGCGCGCTGGGCGAGCCGCTGTCCGCCTCGGTCGCCGTCCGCTGGTGGCGCGACGACGCCTACTACGCCCAGCCAGGACGTGGGATGAAGGCGCGCGACGGCGGCGGCGTGCTTCTGACCCAGGCCATCCACACGCTGGACCTGTTCGTCGGCCTGCTCGGCCTGCCCCGCGAGATCGCCGGCTACGCGGTGACCAGCCCGCTGCGCCGCATCGACACGGAGGATGTGGTCGCGGCGGCGCTGCGCTACGGCAACGGGATGCTGGCCACCCTGGACGCGACGACGGTCGCCTACCCCGGCTTCCCCGAGCGCATCGAGATCGCCGGCACGGAAGGGTCCGCCCTGCTGTCCGGCGACCGGCTGGAGGTGCACCGGAAATCCGGGGAGACCATCCGGGACGGCGGCGAGGGCGGGACTCTGGGCGGCGGAGCCGATCCCATGGCCTTTTCCAACGCGCATCACCGGGCGGTGCTGTCCGACTTCCTCGACGCGCTGGACCAGGGCCGCCGCCCCCGCGTGGACGGGCGCGAGGCGCTGAAGGTTCACCGCCTCATCGAAGCCCTGCTGCGCGCCGCCGAAACCGGCGAATCCGTAACCTTGTGATCAGCCTTCGCGGACGCGGGCCTTCTCGCGATAGAGGATGTACAGGCCGCTGCCGACGATGACGACGCCGCCGGCCAGGGTCGAGGGGCTGGGCACCTCGCCGAAGATGAAGACGCCGCACAGCAGCGCCCAGACCAGCGTCGTGTAGCCGAACGGGGCGACCGTCGCGGCGGGCGCCGCCGTGTAGGCGCGGATCATGCAGAAATGGCTCAAGGCCCCGGCCGTCCCGATCAGCAGCATCAGCGCCCAGCCGGTCGCGTCGGGCGTGACCCAGACGAAGGGCAGCGCCACCGAACACACCGCCGTGCCGACGAGGGCCGTGTAGAAGAAGGTGGTCAGGGGCTGATCGCCGCCGCTCAGCAGGCGCGTGGTGATCTGGTACAGCGCGTTGGCGAAGGCCGCGCAGACCGGCAGAAGGATGGCCCACTGGAAGGTGATGCTGGCCGGACCGACGATCATCAGCGCGCCCATGAACCCGGCGAGCACGCCCATCCAGCGCCGCCACCCCACCCGTTCGCCCAGCAGCGGCACGGACAGGGCCGTCACCAGGACCGGCGCGGCGTTGGAGATGGTCACCACGTCCACGAAGGGCAGCAGGCTGATCGACAGCGCCACGACCAGCGTCAGCCCGACCAGCAGCCCCGAACGCAAAAGCTGCAATCCCGGCCGATTCGACACCATCAGCCGCGGCGAGGGGATCCCGACGAGGAGGAGCGCCCACAGCATGTGCACGGCGAACCGCGCCCAGGCCACCTCGAAGATCGGGTAACTCTGCGTCAGGACGCGCATCGTCGCGTCCTGGGTGACGAACAGCAGGGTGGTCACCGTCATCCAGGCGATCCCCGCCCACGCGGACGGGGTCTTTTCGGCCATGCTCATGTGTGTGGGGGTCCTCATCCGCTCCGGCGAAACCGGCGGGACACCCTGGTATATCAGCGCACCAGGGACAAGCGACATCCCTGCATGGCACGCCCCCGGCGCGGTCTTCGTGCCGCCCGGTCTCAACCGGCCCGATTGCGGCCGTTCCTCGCCAGCGTTTCGAGCGCCGCCGCGATGTCGCGGCTCAGCGCCGTCACATTCTCGTTCATGGCCGCGACCAGGGGTGAAAAGCCGCTCCCCGGCACCGGTCGCGCCACGCGGGTGCGGTCGCGGGCGAGCACCTTGTCCGTCGCGCCGCCCTGGATCGTCCATTGCGCGTCGAGGACGGCCTCGCCGGAGGGCGCCTGCTCGAACCGGTCGATCCGGACCGTCACGGCGTAGGCGTAGCGGTCGTTGATCCAGGACGGCAGGACATAGACGCGATCCGACCCCAGGAGGACGGACAGGTTTTCCGCCAGCACCCGCGTGATGTTGGTCGGCAGCCCTTCGGCCCACTGGTCGTCGCCGTTCACCGACAGCTCGTGCGGGCCGACGAAGGACACGATGGCCGGGCGGTCGAGATAGCCCGGCATGGTGACCGGCTGGACGCCGACCGACAGCGTTCCGCCGGTCTTCGCGCCGCCCTCCCCCGCCATCGGCGTCAGAACATACAGGCGCGGCGGCGCGCCGGCGCAGCCGGACAGCATGACGGCGGAGAGGGCGGCAGCCGCCAGGCCCGGCAGGACAAGGCGGCGTACAAGGCGGCGCACCATCGGTAAGAGGGGGGGCATGGGGGTCATCGTCCCGTTATCAGTACGTTCGGTCTGCGGTCGAGCTGGTCGGCGAAGGAGCGCAACGATTTCGAGGCGGCGGACAGGTTGGTGATGGTCTGTTCCAGGTTGCCGCGCAACGGCGAGCGCGGGTCCAGCGCGCCGTCGACCGTCCGCAGCGTGGCGTCCGCCTGCCGCATGGCCTTCTCCGTCGCCGTTGCGGCTCCCTGCACGCGGGTGCTCAGCGGCCGGATCTCGCCACCGACCGTGGTGATGAGCCCGCGCAGATCGCCGACCGCCGCGTGCAGCTCGGTCTGCAAGGCGGCCAGCGCGTCCCTGGTCTCCTTCGTGATGCGGGTGATGTCGCCCAGCAGCGGCTTCGACTGGTCGTTCGCCGTCGCCATGAGGGCTTCGAACTGTTGCAGCCCGCCGGCCAGGGCGACGACGGAAGCCTTCAGTTCCGGTTCGCCGAGCAGGGCGTCGAGGCGGTCGAGAACCTGAACGGCGGTGGTGGCGATCTTCTCCAGGGGCAGGTTGCCCAGCGTCTGTTTCAGCGTTTCCAGGTCCGACTGGACCGATGGAATTTCGACCACGCCGGGGGGCAGGCCGCCGATCAGCGTGGCCGGAGTGCCCGGATCGAAGCTGAGTTCGATCGCCAGCAGGCCGGTCACCAGGCTCTGCGACACCAGCTTGGCCCGCAGCCCCTTTTCAATCAGCCTCTTGATCTCGTCGGGGCGGAGCGGCCGGTCGGTCCAGCGGACGGAGCCGGGAATGAACTGGAACTCCACCGGCATGCGCGCGGCGAGGGTGGCGTTGTCCGCGACCAGCTGGATCGACTTCACCTCGCCGATCCGCACGCCGAGGAAGGTCACCGGCGCGCCCACCTCCAGCCCGGCGACCGAACCCTGGAAGTAGACGCCAGCGAGCGGATACTTGGCGAACAGGTTGCCGCCGCCGAACAGGGCGACGACCGCGACCAGCAACACCACGGCACCGACGACGAAGCCGCCGACCACCTTTGGGTTTGCATGCGCTGCCATGGGCTGTCTCCTTCCGGTCCACGGGCACCCTCGGGGCGGAATCGTCAGGCGGGCGCCGGTTCGGCGGCGCCCCGGCGCAGGAACTCCCGCACCTTCGGGCTTTCCGCATGGTCGATCAGGGTTCGTGGGTTGCCGTGCGCGATGGCCGTGCGCGTTTCCGCGTCGAGGAACACCGCGTCGTCGGCGATGGCGAAAATGCTGGCGAGTTCGTGGGTCACGATGACCACGGTGGCGCCGAGATTGTCCCGCAACTCCAGGATCAGGTCGTCCAGCCGGCGGGAGCTGAGCGGGTCGAGGCCGGCGGACGGCTCGTCCAGGAACAGGATGTCGGGGTCGAGCGCCATGGCGCGGGCAAGACCGGCCCGCTTGCGCATGCCGCCGCTGATCTCCGACGGGTAGAATTCCTCGAAACCGCGCAGGCCGACCAGCGCCAGCTTCAGCGCCACCATCTCCGCCACCTCGCGGGCGTCCAGCCGGGTGTAGAGCCCCAGCGGCAGCGCGACGTTCTCCGCCAGGGTCATGGAACTCCACAGGGCGCCGCTCTGGAACAGCACGCCGAAGCGCCGGCTGATCGCCATCCGCCGGTCGGGGTCGGCGGTCCAGAAGCTCTCGCCATCGTACAGGACGTCGCCGTGCGCCGGGTGGTTCAGCCCGATCATGTGCTTCAGCATGGTGCTCTTGCCGCAGCCGCTGTCGCCCATGATGACGAAGATCTCGCCGCGCCGGACGGTGAAGCTGACGTTGCGCTGCACGACGTAGGTGCCGAACGCCATCTCCAGGTCGCGGACGACGATGCGCGGTTCGGGTGGGGCCTGTTCCATGACGCCCTCTACAGCCCGACGATGTTGAGCAGCACGGCCAGCACCGCGTCGCTGATGATGATGTAGACCAGCGCGGTCACCACGGCCGAGGTCGCGGCGTTGCCCACCGCCGCCGCGCTGCGCCCCGACTGGATGCCGCGCATGCAGCCGGCCACCGCGACCAGCGCGCCGAACAGAACGCTCTTGCCCCAGCCGATGAAGAAGTCGGTGTAGGAGAAGCTGGCGCGCGTCTGTTCCAGATAGACGGTGCCGGTCAGGTCCAGCATCCCGATGCCGACCAGGAACCCGCCGAACATGCCGGCGAAGGCGGCGTAGAGATAGAGCAGCGGCATCATCAGCATCAGCGCCAGCATGCGCGGCAGCACCAGGAAATCGACGGGTGAGACGCCCAGCGTGGTCAGCGCGTCGATCTCCTCGTTCGCCTGCATGGTGCCGAGCTGCGCGGCGAAGGCCGCCCCGGTCCGCCCGGCCAGCACGATGGCGGTCATGATCGCCGCCATCTCGCGGGTCATCGCGACGGTGACGAGGTTCGCCACGTAGATCTCCGCCCCGAAGGTGCGCAGCTGCACGGCGCCGACGAAGGCCAGGATCAGGCCGACCAGCAGCGAGATGACCGCCGCGATGGCCAGCGCCTCCGCCCCGCATTGCTGGATGGCCAGCATCAGGTCGGACACACGGAAGCGGGCCTTTCCGGTGAGCAGCCGGAGAAAGGCCAAGGTCGCCTCGCCGAGGAAGGCCAGCGTGTCCTGCCATCGCTTCCAGGCGCGCAAGGTCGCCTCGCCCACCAGGACGAGCGGGGATTTGCCCGCCCCGGCACGGCCCGTTCCGGTCTTTTCCGGCACGGCCAGCGCCAGATCGACCAGCCGCCGGACGCCGGGCGGCAGATCCGCCTTGTCGAACGCGATGTTCCGCGTCCGGCACAGCGATTCCAGCCCGGCGACGTAGGAGACCAGGGAGGAGTCCCAGCGGCCGAGGCCGGACGCCTGGACCGCGACGTGGTTCAGGGACGGGCGGCCGTCCAGGAAGGTCGCCGCCTCCGCCACCGACGGCATGCCGTGCCGCACGACCCAATCGCCGGTGCAGAGAACCGCCAGGGTCCGGTCGTCGGGCGTTTCCAGGCGCACGGGTGCAAGCATGGCGTCATCCTGATCCCCGGAACGGCCGTCAATAGCCCGAGGGACTCCGGCTCCTCTGGGACTGCTCCCCTTGCTGCAAGCCGCGTTCGTAGGCCGAAGCCTCGGTCCTCTTGTGGTAGTCGTAGAGCAGGCCGCTGGCCAGACCGGCGCCGGCGCCAATGGCGGCGCCCATGCCGGCGTTGCCGGCAATGGCCCCGATCAGCGCACCGCCGGCCGCGCCGCCGGTCGTGCCGGTCAGCGCCCGCTGCTGCGTCGGCGTCAGGTCGGAGCAGGCGGCAAGGGGAAGCGCGATGGCGGCGACCCGAACGATGTGTTTGAGTGTCATGTCCGTGCCCATCATGATTGGCTTTGGTCGGATGAGGGATGGCGAACGAAGGATGGTCCGGCGTTTCGCTCAGCCCCGGCAGGGGTAGCGCTGCGCCAGGAAGCGGAACATCCCTTCCACCGGGGGCGTGTTCATCTGGGCGGGGTTCTGCTTCGCCCAGGCGACGAAGGCCGCGATGGCCTCGTTGCGCGAGGGCGGCGGGTTCGGCACACAGACCAGCCGAGGCTTGCCTTCGGCCGCCATCGCGATCTGGTGGTACTGGTAGGCGCCGACGGTGAAGCCGTGACAGAAATGCAGCGCCGCGATGCCGGTCGGGTCGGTCGGCGACGCCTCGCACAGCCGTATGAGATCGCCCGTCGTCCGGACCTGAAAGTTTGTTTCCGTGGGGGTCGGCACGGTCTGCGCGCCGACGGTCGAGGTGGCCGCGGCGGTCATGACCGCCGCAAGAGCAAGCTTGGTTCGCAGTTTCATCGTTTGCTCCCGACATGGTCGAAACCGGCTTTGCACGCGGCGCTTTGGAAAGGACGGCGCAAGGGAAGCTCCAGGACGGGAGTCGCCTTGCACACTCTTCGCGTGCGGCACCATTGGGTCATCACGCCGTTGGCGGCGATGAGTCATGGAGTCCTGAGACTATTGATCCGCAGGCGGGTGGAGAATTGGAAGTATCATTCCACCTTACGCGCGCCCTGCTACCGTAACCCTTCCATCGCGAACATTGGTGTACGCCTGCGTACGCCTCGCATTTGTTGGACGATGTCCGTTGGATGCGGTTCGTTACGGTATCGGGACCAACGGTTGCACACTTCAGAACCTGCCGATGTCGGGTCCAAACTGAGCCGGGCCAGTTCTTGAGAGCCATAGGGAGGGCACCGACGATGGCGAACAACGGCGTGCGAGCGGAAACGACGAACAGGACGGCGGCGTGCGTGATGGCGGCCATGCTCGGGGCGGTCATGCTTGGCGGCGCATCGCCCGCGCTGGCGCAGGACGCGCCGCTCGCCACCCTGCCCCAAAGGTGCGAGCAGGCGGCCAGCGAGCGCATCAACGCGATGGGGCTGGCCAACACCGTGAAGCGCGGCATGTCGTCGGAAATCCGCAGCGGGACCGTCGCGACCGGCTACCGGGCGCGCTATTTCAACCCGAGCTGCGGCGGCTACATGGTCATGAACTTCGACGGCAATTGCGGATTCGAACAAGCCTACACGACGGGCAATTGCCGCATGCAGGGCGTGGCTCACTGGTGGTGAAAAAGGCGGTGGTGAAAAAAGCGCGGGCGACCGGGGCCACCCGCGCTTTCCTCCCCGACCTTTCGGCCGGATGATCAGAACCAGCTCTTGGGTGCCGGCTCGATCGACACGGCGAGTTCAGCGCTGATCACGGCGGTGATGGTGTCGCCGACCTTCAGAGAGGGAAGCATGGCCTGCCGCGCCGGATCCATGACGGTGAAGTTGAAGACTTCGCCGCCCTGGGGATTGACGAGATCGATGCTGTTCGAGGCAAGGTCGATGCCGACCACCAGACCGCTGATCACCATCGTCTGGATGGTGATGCCGCCCGGCGCCTGGGCCGGCTGCGCCGTGACCTGCTGGATCGAGTCCTCGGGCACCCTTTCGCCGGGCGGGGAAACCAGGAAGGCGACGGAGCGGTAGAATTGCGCATTCACCACATCCCCCACCTTCAGCATCTCAAGGCGCACATTCGGTCCAGCCGTGACGGTGACCGGCTTGCCCGACCGCCCGGTAAGCGTCACCTGCCGCTTGGCCGGATCGATGGCGGTGATCTTGGCGTGGATCGTCTCAGCCGCGGCTTCCGGCACGACGTTGGCCAGGTTCTGGCGGGCCTGGGCGACCGCCGGCGAGGGCTGGACGGCGGGCACGGCAAGCGCCCCGCAAAGGACGAGGGCCGCCGCGACGGAAAATTTCGAGAACGCTGCGCAAGATTTCATGCTGTCCTCCTGTTGGGCAGGCTTTTCCTGCTGGCGTTGCATCGCGGGCTTTTCATAAAATGCCCGGCATGACGTGCAACGCCGCATCGTAATCGCTTAATTCTTCCCAATCTTTCTTAAGCCGATCGCCGATCGGGGCCAGCGCATCTACAGTAAACTGTTACGGTATCCTGTTACGGCATCCGTTCTTTCCGCTGATATTCACCGCAGCCTGCGCCGCAAGCCTTCGCCTGGGCGCGGCGGACGTCTGTTCCGCCACGTCTGTTCCGCCACGCCTATTCCGGCACGGCATCGCCCGGTTCGTTGCCGCCGCTCCATTCCCGGATCAGGCCGTACGCCACGGCGAGCAGCGTCGGACCGAGGAAGATGCCGATCAGCCCGAAGGCGATGAGGCCGCCGACGATTCCCAGGAAGATCACGATGAAGGGAAGGTCGCTGCTCCGGCCGATCAGGATCGGGCGCAGGATGTTGTCGAGGCTTCCGACCAGCAGGCCGACCCAGGCCACCAGGAAGATCGCCATCCCCGTACGCCCCTGGGCGACCAGCCAGATCGCGGCGGGCAGCCAGATCACCGCCGGCCCCATCGGTATCAGCGTCAGGAAGAAGGTGATGAAGCCGAGGAAGAAGGCGCCGGGAAGGCCGGCGATCCAATAGCCCACGGTCGCGGCGATGGCCTGGACCAGCGCCGTGCCGAGCACGCCGTGGACGACGCCGTTGATCGTGTCGGCCGCGACGTCCAGGGATTGCCGGGCACGGACCCCGGCGATCCGCCCCATGACGCTGCGCAGCCGGTGCATGGCGGCGCGGCCGTCGCGATAAAGGAAGAGGGCGATCAGGACGCTGATCGCGATCAGCGACGTTCCGGAGAGAAGGTTGCCGCCGATCGCCAGCACCCAATCGCGGATCCGCCCGAAATAGGGCTGGAGCGTCATGCGCAGGTTGGCTTCGCTGGCCGTCGCCGTGCTCCAGACATCCTGCAGGCGCTCGCCGAAGATCGGCATTCTCGCCAGCCAATCGGGCAGCGGCGGGAGGCCCCGGTCCATGGCCGTCTGCACCGCTTCAAAGACCTGAAGGGCGCTTTCCGACAGCTTGACCCCCAGCACGACGAGGGGGCCGACCAACAGAGTCATGATCAGCAGCGTCATGATGACCGCCGACAGCGTCGTCCGGCCGCCGAGCGCCCGTTCCAGCCGTTCGTGGAGCGGCCACGTGCTGAAGGACAGGATGATGGCCCACAGGATCGCCGCGATGAAGGGGCGCAGCACGACGAAGCAGCCGACCAGCAGGACCATGAGCATGGACAGGACGAGCGCCTTGCGGACGTAGCTCATCTCGTACCGTTCCGGAGAGTCCGATGCGTCGGCGCGCGGCATGAATCGATCGTGAATGAAGTCCGCCATGACGTTTGTCCCCCGTTTCAGGGTGCGATGGCCCAGGTGCCCCGGTCGGTCTTGCAGAAATTCATCTGGTAGGGGTTCTGGTTCTGCGCGCGCATGATGTTGAACCGGACATGGCGGCAGGACAGGCCGTCGCGCTCATAGGCGCCTTCGATCATCATGTCGCCGCGAAGGCCGGTCTTGGGGTTGCTCCAATCGCCCCGGCTGCCGGTTTCCCCCTCGTCCAGCACCTTGCGCATGGCGTCGGAGAACATGCTCCAGTCCTCCGACGTGAAGTCGGTGCCGCCGCGCCCGCCGAAGAGGAAGGCGAACTGCGCGAAGGCCGGCGCGGACGCGCCCAGGATGCATAAGAGGCCCACGGCGCATGAGAAAAAGGCGGTGGCCGTCAGTCTGCGCGATGTGGGTGTCATGGTGCACCTCGATCTTTGGAGTGGAAGGAGCGCCGCGTCACGCGGGCTGGTCCTGCGTCGCCGATGTTGCGGCGTAGGCGCTCTTTCCGCCGCCGAGATAGCCTTCCGCCGTGGTCGTCGCGAAAAACTGCATGAGACGGGCGACGACCCCGGTCCAGCCGGTCTGGTGGCTCGCCCCGATCCCGGCGCCGATGTCGCCGTGGAAGTATTCGTAGAACAGGACGCAGTCGTTCCAGTGCGGATCCTTCTGGAACCTCTCCACGCCGCCGAACACCGGCCGGTTGCCGTTGCCGTCGCGCAGGAAGATGCTTTCCAGGCGCCGCGCTATCTCCTTGGCGACCTCGTACAGGTTCATCATCCGGCCCGATCCCGTCGGGCATTCGATGAGGAAGTCGTTCCCGAAATAGGCGTAGTATTCCAGCAGGCCGCGAACGATCAGCGCGTTGACCGGCATCCAGATCGGCCCGCGCCAGTTCGAGTTGCCGCCGAACATGCCGCTGTCGGATTCCGCCGGCAGATAGGGCACGCGGAATAGCTGGTCCCCGACATGGAAGGTGTAGGGGTGGTCGGCGTGGTGCCGGGACAGCGACCGGATGCCGTAGGGGCTGAGGAATTCCCCTTCGTCCAGCATGCGCGCGAGGACGCGGCGCAAGCGATCCTCGTTCAGGATCGCGCCCAGCCGCCGGCCGCCGACGCCGGTCCGCCGGGGATCGTGCATCGCCCCCAGCAGGTCCGGACGCTGCGCCAGGAAGGCGTGGAAACGCGCCGCGACCTCCGGATGCTTCGCCAGGACCTCGCCGTCGAACACGCAGGTCGCGCACAGCGGCAGCAGCCCCACCAGCGAGCGGACCTTCAGACGCTCGGCCCGCCCGTCCGGCAGCCGCAGCACGTCGTAGAAGAAGCCGTCCTCCTCGTCCCACATGCCGGTGTCGTCGCCGACGCGGGTCATCGCCGACGCGATCCACAGGAAATGCTCCGTGAACTTGACGGCCATGTCGGCGTAGAGCGGATCGATCTTCGTCAGCTCCGCCGCGATCTCCAGCATGTTCAGGCAGTAGAGCGCCATCCAGGCGGTGCCGTCCGCCTGTTCCAGATGGCCGCCGGTCGGCAGCGGCGCGCTGCGGTCGAACACGCCGATGTTGTCGAGCCCGAGGAAGCCGCCCTCGAAGATGTTCCTGCCCTCGCGGTCCTTGCGGTTGACCCACCATGTGAAGTTCAGCAGCAGCTTGTGGAAAGTCTGCTCCAGCCAGTGGTGATCCGCCTCGCGGTCGCGCGATTTCAGCAGCCGGTAGGTGAAGATGGCGGACCAGGCGTGGACCGGCGGATTCACGTCGCCGAAGTTCCACTCATAGGCCGGGATCTGCCCGTTCGGGTGCAGGTAGCGTTCGCGCAGCATCAGTTCCAGCTGCTGCTTGCCGAAATCGGGATCGACCAGCGTCAGGGCGACGACGTGGAAGGCCAGATCCCAGGCCGCGTACCAGGGGTATTCCCACTTGTCCGGCATCGACACGATGTCGGCGTTGTGCATGTGGTGCCACTGGCTGTTGCGCGGGCCGGTCCGGCGCGCCGCCGCGAAGGGGCTGGCCCCGTGCTGGGTCAGCCAGGTGCCGACGTCGTATTCGTAATACTGCTTGCTCCACAGCATGCCGGCCAGCGCCTGACGGAACACCAGAGCCTCGTCCGCGCTGAAGGACGGCGGGGTGATGGCCGCGTAGAAGGCGTCGGCCTCCTGCCGGCGGGCGTCGAACAGGTCGATGAAGGCGGCGCCGAAGACATCCTCGTCCCCGGTCTCTCCGACGCCGCCGAGGTCGAGGCGCAGGCGGATGGTCCGGCTCTCGCCGGGACCGAGCGTCAGGCGGTAGTGGGCCGCCGCCTTGGTGCCCGTCCGCTCCGGCTTCACCGCCTCCGCCCGCCCGTGGACGACGAAGGAGTCGATGCCGTCCTTGACGTAGGGGGTGCGGTTCGGGACGCCGAACAGCCGTTGCCGGTTGGTTTCGTTTTCCGTGAACAGCAGCGCCGGATCGCCCTCGCAGTGCAGGACCTTTTCCCCCTCCTCGGGATCGTGGGCGGCGATGCCGCAGCCCCGCTCGGTCGCGCGGAGAGACGGTTTGCGCTCCGCGTCCTCCGAGCCGTCGTCCCGAGACCACTGGTTGCGCCACCACAGAGTCGGCAGGACGTGCAGGTCCGCCGTTTCCGGCCCCCGGTTGACGACCGTGATGGCGATCAGGATGCGTTCCGGGGATGCCTTGGCATATTCCACGAACACGTCGAAATAGCGGTCCTGGTCGAACACGCCGGTTTCGATCAGCTCGTACTCGAAGTCCTGGCGGCTCCGCCGGCGGTTGGTTTCGACCAAGTCGCTGTAGGGAAAGGCCGCCTGCGGATACTTGTACAGATACTTCATGTACGAGTGTGTCGGCGTGCTGTCGAGGTAATAATAGTATTCCTTCACATCCTCGCCGTGGTTGCCTTCGCCGTTGGTCAGCCCGAACAGCCTCTCCTTGAGGATGGGGTCGCGCCCGTTCCACAGCGCCAGCGCGAAGCAGAGCCGCTGGCGGTCGTCGGAGATGCCGGCCAGCCCGTCCTCGCCCCACCGGTAGGCGCGCGAGCGGGCGTGGTCGTGCGGGAGGTGGTTCCAGGCGTCGCCCTGTTCGCTGTAGTCCTCGCGCACGGTTCCCCACTGCCGCTCGCTGAGGTAGGGTCCCCAAGCCTTCCAGGGAACGCCCTGTTCGCGCGCCTGCTCAAGCCGCGCATGCTCGACCGTCCGAGCCCTGTCCAGCCGTTCACCCCGATCAGGCATTCCCCCCTCCCTCGCTGGACCCGTTGTCGATCACATCGTTGTCGATCACATCGTCGTCGATCACCTGGCGCCGACGGAGACGTCCTCGGCGGCGCGCCGGACGGCTTCCTGCGCGGCGAAGCCGATGGCGGTGGAGGCGGCGTTCGGGTCGTCCACCCGCACCACCACCCCGCGCCCGACCAGATGAATCCCATGTGCGTTGAAGGCGCGGATCAGGCGCTGGTACGCCTCGCGCCGGATGACGAACTGCTCGTTGGGCTTGGAGATGAACTTCACGCCGATGATCAGCGCGTCGTCCTCGACCCGCCGGACGCCCTGGGACTTCAGCGGTTCGAGGAAGTTCGGCCCCATCTCCGGATCGGTGGCCAGTTCCTTGCCGATGTCCTTCACCAGCTTCTTCACCAGCGACAGGTCGGTGTCGGGCGGCACCCTGAATTCCAGCCGCATCAAGGCCCAGTCGCGCGTGTAGTTGGTCAGCGCCTTGATCTGCCCGAAAGGCAGCGTGTGGATGGCGCCCCGGTGGTGCCGCAGCTTCAGAGAGCGCAACGAGATGCCCTCGACCGTGCCGCGCAGGTTGCCGACCTCCACGTAGTCGCCCATGTGGAAGGCGTCCTCCAGCAGGAAGAAGACGCCGGCCAGGATGTCGGCGATGGTCGATTGCGCGCCGAGACCGATGGCGATGCCGACCACACCGGCGCCGGCCAGCAGCGGCCCGATCTCGATCCCCATGGACGACAGCGCGATCATCGCCAGGATGGCGATCAGGACCACCTGCATGAACTTGCGCAGCAGCGGCAGCAGCGTCGCCATGCGCTGCGCCCGCGTGGACGCCCCGTCGCGCTGCGTGGCCCGCAACGCGCGGTCGGTGGCCCGGATCATCAGCACCCAGCCGACGTAGCCGATCAGCAGCACGACCGCGACGTTGAACAGCACGCGCAGCAGGATCGCGCCGGGGCCGGTGTCCCGTTCCGGATCGAAGCCCCAGATCATCGCCGTCCCGATGACGCCCAGCACCATCAGGGCCAGCCAGACCGCCCGCATCAGCCGCGCGAGCCGCGGCCCGGCGTCGTCCCCGTCCTCCAGGCCCGCGCGGTAGAAGCGCGCCAGCGGCCTCGTCAGCAGCAGCGCCGCCATGGGCATGCCGAAGGCCAGCAGCAGGCTTGCCATCAGGCGCAGCCCCGTCCCAGGCTCCAGCCGCAGCGCCGCCGCGACGACCGTCATCCACAGCCCGATCAGATACAGCGTCGCCAACGCCGGCCACGCCGAGAGCAGCGGCAGCGCCCGCACGTCCAGGTTCAGCGGGGCGGCCAGGGCCTGCATCACGCCGGCGCGGTGGCGCCAGATTTCCCACAGCAGATACAGGAACGGCAGCGTCCCCAGCGGCAGCCCCAGCGCGACGATGCCCTCCCTCGGCATGCCCAGCGCCCTCAGAAGGTCGAACAGCCCCAGCATGCCCGCCATCAGCGCCACCGTGGTCAGCGCCGTCCGGTGCAGCCCGCGCGCGGCGGCGTCGTCCAGCGGCAGGGGCCGGTGGTCCGGCATCCCCGGCGCCGTCACGACGCGCAGCAGCCGGTCGGCCAGCAGGACCGTCAGGGCGAATTGCAGGACCGCCAGCAGGATCGCCGGTGCCGCCGCATGCGCGGGGCGCAGAATCGCGTAGGCGAGCAGCACGCCCAACGCGAAGGCGACCATCTCCGCCAGCCCGGCCATCAGCCGCAGCAGGGGCGTGGCGCCCTCCGGGCTCCGCAGCGCCCGCCGGGCAGCAGCCATGGCCGCCCCGCCGGCCGCGAACAGGATCAGCAGCGCGCCCCCCAGCCTCAGCGGCGACATCGCCGGCTGCGTGCCGTTCGGGCGGTGGAAGGCGTCGGCCAGCATGCCGGGCAGGCGGGGATAGGTGTCGGCCACCTCGTCCAGCCGGCGGGCGTATTCCTGCAAGGGCGTCTCGGCCGTGGCGGCGGTTTGCGTTTGCGGCTGTCCGGTCCGGGCGGCGTCGGCATCGGCCTGAAGGCGGGCGCGCAGCGCCTCGCGCACCGCGCGGTCGTCCATGGTGGCGAGCTGCGCGTCGGGACCGGCCGGAGGGGTGGCGGTCGCCGCCCGCGCCCCATCGACATCGACCAAGCCGGCCGCCAGCGCGAGCAGGAGAAGCCCGGCGGCGACACGGCGCAAAAGGGGGTGAATGGGCCGGTGGTCACGCACCGCTCGTCACTCCCGTGGTTGGCCCCTTGGTCGGCGCCGTGGTCGGTGGCGGTCCCGGCGGGTGGGCGGCCGTGTCACGCCGGGGCGTGGCGCGTTCCTCCGCCGCCGGCTCCTTGATGCGGA
>JAEZID010000393.1 GCA_023416195.1 Pseudomonadota bacterium
AGGCTGTAGGTGCCGATGCAGCAGAAGACCAGGATGGCCGGGAACAGATAGCCGTAGGGCACCTTCAGCAGCCGCACCCACAGCCCGATCATCGGCAGGTTCAGGATCACCAGGATCACGTTGCCGACCAGCATGCTGGCGATCATGCCCCAGAACAGCTCCGGCTGCTTGACCATGATCTGCGGCCCCGGCGTGATGCCGTGGATGGTCATGGCGCCGATCATCAGGGCCATGATGGCGTTGGGCGGGATGCCCAGGCTCAGCATCGGGATGAAGCAGGCCTGCGCGGCGGCGTTGTTGGCGGCCTCCGGCGAGGCGACGCCCTCGATGGCGCCCTTGCCGAAGCGCTGCGGCGTGCGGGACAGCTTCTTTTCCAGCGAGTAGGCGGCGAACGAACTCAGCGTCGCGCCGCCGCCGGGCAGGATGCCCAGCACGGTGCCCAGAACGGTGCCGCGCACCGCCGCCGGCCAGCCCTGTTTGAAGTCCTCGCGGTTCGGCCACAGACGCGCGATGGGGGCGGTCTTGCGCCCCTCGCCGCCGGTCTGCTCCAGGTTGTGGATGATCTCCGCCAAGCCGAACAGGCCCATGGCCAGCGGCACGAAGTCGATCCCGTCGTAGAGCTGCGGCAGCCCGAAGGTGAAGCGCGTGTCGCCGGAGTTGATGTCGGTGCCGACCATGCTCAGCAGCAGGCCCAGCAGGATCATGGCGATGGCCTTGACCACCGACCCGTGCGCCAGCGTGACCGCGCCGATCAGGCCCAGCAGCATCAGCGCCACATACTCCGCCGGCCCGAAGGCGAGCGCGACGCCGGCCAGCGGCGGGCCGGCCACCGCGATGACCAGCGTGGTGACGACGCCGGCGAACAGCGAGGCGAGCGCCGCCGTGGCGAGCGCCACCCCGGCCCGGCCCTGCCGCGCCATCTGGTAGCCGTCCAGGCAGGTGACCACCGAGGAGGACTCGCCCGGCAGGTTGACCAAAATGGCCGTCGCCGACCCGCCATACTGCGAGCCGTAGAAGATGCCGGCCAGCATGATCAGCGCGCCGACCGGCGGCAGATAGAAGGTCAGCGGCAGCAGCATGGCGACCGTCGCGGTCGGGCCGATGCCGGGCAGCACGCCGATCAGCGTGCCGATCAGCGCCCCGCCCAGGCACAGCATCAGGTTGCCCGGCGACAGCGACACGCCGAGGCCGAGCATCAGGTTCCCGAACAGGTCCATGCCGAAGACGTCCATCACGGCCACACCTTCATGGGCAGGCCGAGGCCCCAGACGAAGACCGCGACGCTGCCGAGCGCCAGGGCGCCGCCCAGCACCGCCAGCGGACCGGCGCGGAGCGGCTGGCCGGCCAGATTGCCCAGCCCCACCAGGAGCAGCACCGCCGGCACAAGGCCCAGCGTCTCCAGCGTTGCGGCGAAGGCCAGCACCGCCACCGCCACCCCGGCGAGCGGGCGCCACGCCCAATTCGACAGGCTGGCCCCGTGGAGCAGCAGACTGCGCCCGGCGGTGATCAGGCCGAACAGGACCAGCAGCCCGCTGATCAGCCGGGGGAAGAATCCGGACTGCACATAGGCGAGCGTGCCCGTGTTCCAGCCGCGTCCGATCCACAGGGCGGCGAGGCCGATCCCCATCATCAGCAGGCCGGCCGCCAGATCCTGCGGCGCGCGGACGCGGCCGGCGCTCGGAGGAGCGGCACCGTCGCGGAAGGGGTGGGGAGGGGACGAGGTGGCGTCGGACAGGTGCGCACTCGGCATGGGGGTCTTCCGGGGGGGTCTTTCAGGGATGTCCCAGGGATGGTTCCAGATCGGGGCTTGCCAACAAGTATAAAGGGTAAAATTAATGCAAAATCAATATATAGAGTTGTTAATCCATCCTATTCGCATAACTGAAAGGCGCAATGGAAATGCACATTGATATGGATAAGCCGAATCCTCCGGGATAAGGAAAACCCATAATTGTCGTTTCGTGGCTTGAGCCTCCGACAAGTTGATGGCTATTTTCCAATAATTTGCCTTCTTCCGGATGCCCGGCCGGGCTGGCCGCGTCATCCCGGCGGTACCGGAAATCCAAAGCCCAACACCCTGACGACAGCGGGAAGAGGCCGCCAGGGGCGAGTTGCTGGAGGAAACGGGCTTCGAGAGGCCTGCCGGACCGGCCTCGGCGGCTATATGGTCAACGCCACCAGGGCGGGGCGGCGTCGCGCATGTTCCACGCCATCGGCCACCAACGCCAATTCATGGCCTTAAATCATGAATTTATGAGGCTGCGACTCTTTCGAGCTTGTACGAAAGGGGGATTGTCCACTGCTGCAACGCAGCATAGATTCACCCCTGGATGCCCTTTCGGGCGTTTCCTCCCTAGACTTAAGGCCGCGCCTCATCTGGCAGCGGCCTTTTTCTTTGTCGATTGGGTTTTGCTGCGGCGCATTCTGGTAATACCAGTCATGCGGACAAAAAAATGCCGCGTCCAGGCTCGAAGCCGGCGCGGCAGCCAAATGCTCTTAGAGCATTATGTTGTTTTTGGTTTCCCCCCTAGACCTCAAGGCCTTTATTTTGTTGGGAGGAAAATTCCATAGGGAGGACCGGGGTGTCAATCAAGTTTAGCGGGATATAACTTTAAGCCTAGCGGCATCTTGCGAATCGCCTGCCGGCCTGGAGCCGGGGCACTGTGCCATCGCGCACCCCGTTCACGAAATCGACCGGTCCCATGATGGAAAGGCTTGCGTCCCTTCGCCGGTTGGGGTATCAGCCTGCCTCCTTCGTTGGAGCGGCGCGGGCGTAGCTCAGGGGTAGAGCACAACCTTGCCAAGGTTGGGGTCGAGGGTTCGAATCCCTTCGCCCGCTCCAGTTTTGCGAAGGATGGCGGATCGACACCGCCCCGCCGGGACCGATCGGCTCATCAGCCCTCCCGCGCCAGGCACTTCCCCCAGATTAACCCTCTCGGCCGCAAATCCTGGATTCCCAGGATCTACATCTTGTGAGATGATTCCCCGTGAACCGTCGGGTCCCAGGGTTTCCCAGCCCTTCCGGACGGTGCGCCTTCCTCCCGCACACGGGATCGCCTCCTTGTCCAGCTCGTCCCTGTCCAATCCGGCATCCGGTTCGCTGCTTCCGGTCGAGTTCCAGCCCCGGCTTCGCTGGCGCCGGCCCGTCGATTGGGCGCGGATCAGCCACGAGGTCCGCTTCGTGCGGGCCAAGGGCCGGTGCGAGTGCTGCGCCCGGCCGCACGGGCACGACGTCCGCTGCCTGCCCGACGGGCGGTGGTTCGACGTGGAGGCGCACACATGGCGCGACGCGCGGGGCAAGGCGGCGCCCTGGCCGGACGTGGTGGACTACGCGCGCCACCGCACCACGCGGGTGATCCTGGCCACCTGCCACCGCGACCACGACCCGGCCAACCTCCGGCCGGCCAACTTGGTGGCGCTGTGCCAACGCTGCCATCTGGAACACGACCGGGCCGAGCACCGCCGCCGCTTCCGCGTCACCATCCTGATGCGCCGCGCCCTGGGCGACCTGTTCCACGGCCCTTACGGCTGGCTCTGAGCGGAAGAATCCGCCTTTCCGAAAAGCTGCGGCCAACTGTGGCGCAGGCCACAGCCGGGCGTGCCGTGCCCGCGTACCTTCAGGCCATCGAGACCGCCGGCCCCCGAAACGAGGCTGACCCGGCACCAACCACCGCCCTGAAGGAGACAGACCCATGCGCCGCACCGTCCTGTTCGCCGCCGCCGCCGTCGCCCTGTTCACCGCCCCGGCCTTCGCGGGCGACCTGATGACCGGCGGCATCCCGCTGGGCAGCAACTCCAACCTCGGCGTGATCTCCAACACCGCCGCCGGCATCCACAACAAGGCCCAGCAGCAGGTGACCGGCGTCCAGGCCGGCGGCGGGTTCGGCGGTGCTTTCGGCACCAACTCCAACCTCGGCACCGTGTCGAACCTCGCTGCCGGCATCGGCAACAAGGCCCAGCAGCAGGTCACCGGCGTGCAGGCCGGCCATGGCGCCCCCGGATACGCGTACGGCTTCGGCGGCTTCAACTCCAACCTGGGCAGCGCGTCGAACGCCGCCGTCGGCATCGGCAACACCGCTCAGCAGCAGGTCAAGGCCATGCAGTTCGGCGCCCCGAAGGGCATGTTCAACTCCAACCTCGGCACCGTGTCGAACCTCGCCGCCGGGATCGGCAACAAGGCGCAGCAGCAGGTGCTTGGCGTCCAGCAGTAACGCCCGGCTTCCCCTCCATCCCCGCAGATCCTCCGGCCGGCAGTCCTCTGCCGGCCGGCTTTGTGCGTGCGGTTGCCGTCCGGTCGTTCTTAGGGTATAATTCCTAAGAGCAGAGGAAGAATCATGCCCGCGTCCCGGCCGCACCCGTATGCCCAGCAACGTTTCCCAACGGCATGTTGCATGGTGTTGCCCTCGTTCATGCGCCGTCCGCATGGCTTAGGACTTTGTTCGTGAACAATCCATTGTGCAGTCGCCGCACAATGGGCGTGTGCGAACGAATCGTTATAAATAATTGATATAGGAGTTAAAAATAGGGTTTCCCGGCATTGTGCAGGATTGGAATTCCGCGAAATCTGCACAACGGCGCACAATTCAGGCTATGTTCCCGACGCATGGAAGGGCGTTCGCGACGAGGCATCCCAAGCTCGGGGGCGGCTGTCCATTCAGGGTTTGTGCATTCAGGGCTCGTTCACCGGTCCGGTGGATGATGCCCACCGGGAAAGAAGGCCCATGGAACGGGCAAGGAGTCGCCGCCACCGTGCTCAGGAGCATCCTCATCCTGGTCGCGCTGATCTTCGCGCCCTGGGGCCTGTCCGTTCTCGGCACCAGTCTCGGGCTCCGGGTCTTTCCCGGTCCGCTGCTGTCTCCCTGGGTGAAGGGTGAGAGCGGAAGCAAGCAGCCCATTTCCGAGACGCCGCCGCCCGATTGGCTGGAGGTCGTCTATCTGATCCATTATCCCGACGTTGCGGAGGCGGTCCAGAAAGGCGCGTTGCGCAGCGGCTATCAGCATTACGTGCTGTACGGCCGGGCCGAGGGGCGTCACGGCGCCTATGCGACTCCACCAGCCGCCACGCCGCCGGCCGCGCCACCGCCTTCAGTCCCCCCAGTTGCACCGCCCATCGTCGCGGCAGAGACCCAGCCGGCTCCACCGCCGGCGGAACCTCCCGTGGCCGCTCCGCCCGGCCTCGCGCCGCCGATCCTGCCCGGACGAAAGCCGGCGCCGCCGGTCGCGGTCGTTTCCCCAGTGGCCGCCGCGGCTCCGGCCAAGCCGTCCTCCGACAGCGCCGTGACGGTCTCGGGCATCCGGGCCGCGTCACACACCAGCTTCACCCGGATCGTCCTGGAGATGAGCGGCCCCATGGCGATGGGCAAGCGGGTGCAGCGGGATCCGCGCTCCCTCGACGTCGAACTGCCGAACGCCGTCTGGAAACCGGCCCGGCAGGGAGCCCTGCTGTCCAAGGCCCTGCGCTATCGGATCGAAGGCGTGTCCGGTGGGGACAGCCGCCTGCTGATCGACAGCGACAAGGCCTTCCGGCTGAAAAGCCTGTTCGCCCTGCCGGCCGACGGCAGCCGCAGCCACCGTCTGGTCCTTGATCTGGCGCCGGTGCCATGATGGCGACCGTATTCGGGGAATGCCGCCCCGAAGGATGACAGTCCGGGCGGCGGCGGCGTAGGATCGCCCTCCCGCCTTCCGAAGAGACCGCCCAGCCCATGCAGATCGCCGTTCTATTCTGGTTTTACAAAGACTTCGATGTCTGCGAGAACCGGCTGGCGGCGCTGCGCGCCAACAATCCAGGCATCAGGATTTACGGTCTCTACGGCGGGGATCCGGGGGAGGCCGGAGAGGCCGAACGGCGGCTGGGCCGCTGGTTCGACGATTTCTACGCCTTTGCGGAAGAGCGCGATCCTCACTGGAAATGGCAGCATGGCGATGCCCTGATCGCGGCGTGGCATCGCGACCGTGGGCACGCCCTGGCCTGGGACAGCCTGGTGATCGTCCAGTGGGATATGCTGATGCTGGCCCCGATCAGCCGGCTGTTCGCCACCCTTCAGCCGGGGCAGATCCTGTTCTCCGGCCTGCGTCCGGCGCGGGAGGTCGAAGGCTGGTGGGGCTGGCTGAA
The DNA here is from genome assembly GCA_023416195.1 of Pseudomonadota bacterium. Taxonomy (GTDB): domain Bacteria; phylum Pseudomonadota; class Alphaproteobacteria; order Azospirillales; family Azospirillaceae; genus Azospirillum. The sequence continues at coordinate 6,113 of JAEZID010000393.1, forward strand.
CGGCGCCGATCCGGACAAGCGGGCCGACCGCGACGCCTTCCTGGCCTATCTGGAGGACACGCACGGCTACCGGGGCGAGCTGCTGTGCTGCCTGTTCATCGTGGCCTGCCTGCCCCGGCGTTTCCTCGACCTCTACGTCGCGGCCGGACCGCCGGAGGTCGGGTTCCTCGAATACAAGCTGCCGACCCTGGCCCGGATCTTCGGCATCCCCTTCTGCGAAGACCACCCGTACCGCCCATGGTGGGCCAGCAACCCGGCAACCCGGCAGGCTCCGGCGCGCGAGCGGCTGCTCAACGCCGTGGGTGACGACATCGCCTTCGACACGGTGCTGGCGGAGATGGCCCGGCCGGACGGGTTGCGGATCATCCACCCCTACCGGCGCCCCTTCCCGAACTGGCTGAGGACCGGGGTGCCGGCGCGGGCGCTGTCCACCCTCCGCCGGCTGACCGGCCGGACTCTTTGTACAAAATCCCGGTGATCGGAACCGATCACCGGGCCTCAATCGCCGGCGCGAGCGTCCGCTCGCTTGGCTCCGCCGCATGAGCGGCGCGGCGGCAGTCGCCGCCGATACCAAGTCCCGATGATTTGCCCTCATCGGGACTTGGTATTAGAAGAAACGGTTGCGGAAATAGGCGATGGTCCGCTCCAGGCCGGCGTCGAGCGGCACGGTGGGTTCCCACGACAGCAGGGACTTGGCCTTGGAAATGTCGGGGCGGCGCTGCTTGGGATCGTCCTGGGGCAGCGGCCGGTGCTCGATGCGCGAGGCGGAGCCGGTCAGCCGGATGACCTTCTCGGCCAGATCCAGCATGGTGAACTCGCCGGGGTTGCCGAGGTTGATCGGGCCGGTGACGTCGGCCGGCGTGTCCATGAAACGCAGGAAGCCTTCGATCAGATCGTCGACGTAGCAGAAGGAGCGGGTCTGCTGGCCGTCGCCGTAGACGGTGATCGGCTCGCCCTTCAGCGCCTGGATGATGAAGTTCGACACCACGCGCCCGTCGTTGGGGTGCATGCGCGGGCCGTAGGTGTTGAAGATGCGGATGACCTTGATCGGCAGCTTGTGCTGGCGGTGATAGTCGAAGAACAGCGTCTCGGCGCAGCGCTTGCCCTCGTCGTAGCAGGCGCGCGGGCCGATGGTGTTGACGTTGCCCCAATACTCCTCGGTCTGCGGGTGCACGGCCGGGTCGCCGTACACCTCCGACGTCGAGGCCTGCATGATCTTCGCGTTCAGCCTCTTGGCCAGCCCCAGCATGTTGATGGCGCCGTGGACGCTGGTCTTGGTCGTCTGCACCGGGTCGTGCTGGTAATGCACCGGGGAGGCGGGGCAGGCGAGATTGTAGATCTCGTCCACCTCGACATAGAGCGGGAACGTGACGTCGTGCCGCATCAGCTCGAAATGCGGGTTCGACAGCAGATGAACGATGTTGTCCCGGCTGCCCGTGAAATAGTTGTCGGCGCACAGCACGTCGCAGCCCTGCTCCAGCAGGCGTTCGCAGAGGTGCGATCCGAGGAACCCGGCACCACCGGTGACGAGAACCCGCTTTCTATTGAAGCCACGCATGCTTGAGGACTTTCACAGGGAGAAACGGAGGACGTATCGGGAAAGGCCTCAGCCGAGCAGGCTCAGCAGATAGCGGCCGTAGTCGTTCTTCTTCAGCGGTTCGGCCAGCCGGGCGACCTGCTCGGCGTCGATCCAGCCCGAGAGGTAGGCGATCTCCTCCGGACAGGCGATCTGAAGTCCCTGACGGTGCTGGATGGTGCGGACGAACTCGGCCGCTTCCAGCAGCGAGTCGTGGGTGCCCGTGTCGAACCAGCCGTAACCGCGGCCCATCTGCTCGACGTCGAGCTGCCCGCGCTCCAGATAGGCGGCGTTGACCGAGGTGATCTCCAGCTCGCCCCGCGCCGACGGCTTCACCGAGGCGGCGATGTCGAGCACCTGGTTGTCGTAGAAATACAGCCCCGTCACCGCCCATTTGGAGCGGGGCGCCACCGGCTTCTCCTCGATGCTGAGCGCACGGCCGTTCTCGTCGAACTCGACCACGCCGTAGCGCTCCGGATCGCGCACGGCGTAGGCGAAGACGCGGGCGCCGCTGGTCTTCTCGCCGGCCGACCGCAGCAGCTGGGTCAGGCCGTGGCCGTAGAAGATGTTGTCGCCCAGCACCAGAGCGCAGGCGTCCGAACCGACGAACTCGCGCCCGATGATGAAGGCCTGGGCCAGCCCGTCGGGCGACGGCTGGACCGCGTAGGACAGCGACACCCCCCACTGCGATCCGTCGCCCAGAACCGTCTGGAACAGCGCCTGATCGTGCGGCGTGGTGATGATCAGGATGTCGCGGATCCCGGCCAGCATCAGCGTGCTGAGCGGGAAGTAGATCATCGGCTTGTCGTAGATCGGCAGGAGCTGCTTGCTGATCGCGCGGGTCACGGGATAGAGCCGGGTGCCGGACCCGCCCGCCAGGATGATGCCTTTCATATCCGCCGCCTGCTTGTTTGCTTTTCGTGGGTCACAAAGGGGAGGCCGCCGTCAGCTCGGGCCGGAATCTTGGCGGAACAGCTCGTCGAGGACGCGGTCGAGGCTGTCCTCCCAGCGGGGGGGCTCCACGCCGAAGGCGGCGCGCAGGCGCCCGCAGTCGAGGCGCGAATTGGCCGGCCGGCGCGCCGGGGTGGGATAATCGGCGGTGGCGATCGGCCGCAACGCCGGGCGGCGGCCCTCCTCGCGCTCCAAGCGCTGGAAGATGCGCTCGGCGAAGCCAAACCAGCTCGTCTCGCCGGATCCGGTCAGGTGATAGGTGCCCCACGGCACGTCGTCCGGGCCTTCGGTGGTGCGGGCGGCGATGCGTTCGGCGATCCGGACGATGGTCGAGGCGATGTCGTCGGCCGCCGTCGGTGCCCCGATCTGGTCGGCGACCACGCCCAGCTCCGGCCGTTCCCGGCCCAGCCGCAGCATGGTCTTCACGAAATTGGCGCCATGGGCGGCATAGACCCAGGAGGTGCGCAGGATGACGTGGCGGGGGGCATGGCTGCGCACCGCCGCCTCCCCGGCTTCCTTGCTGGCGCCATAAGTGTTGATGGGGGCGACCGGATCGTCCTCGACATACGGGGCGGGCTTGCTTCCGTCGAAGACGTAGTCGGTGGAGATGTGGATCAGCGCCGCACCCCGCGCCGCGCAGGCCGCCGCCAGATGGGCCGGGCCGTCGCGGTTGATGGCGAAGGCGGCCTCACGCTCGCTCTCGGCCTTGTCCACGGCGGTGTAGGCGGTGGCGTTGACGACCAGATCCGGCGCCTGTTCCGCCATGGCCCGGTCGAGGCTGCCGGGATCGGCCATGTCCACCGCCGGCCGGGCCAAGCCGACGACGGCGGCGTTCGCCGGCCAGGACGCGCGCATCAGGGCATGGCCGACCTGCCCGCTGGTGCCGAGGACGAGGATCTTCACGCCACGCTCCCGGCTTCGGCCACCGTGTCGCTCAGCCCCAGCCGCTCGCCGCGGTAGGCGCCGCTCTGCACCGCCTCCCACCAGGGGCGGTTGGCGAGATACCATTCGACCGTCTTGCGCAATCCGCTCTCGAAGGTCTCCTGCGGGCGCCAACCCAACTCGCGCTCGATCTTGTCGGCGTCGATGGCGTAACGCTTATCGTGGCCGGGGCGGTCGGTCACGAAGGTGATCAGCCGGTCGTGCGGGGCGCCGTCGGGCGCCAGCTCGTCCAGCAGGGCGCAGATGGCGCGCACCACCTCGAGGTTGGTCCGCTCGTTGTGGCCGCCGATGTTGTAGCTCTCGCCGATGCGGCCTTTCTCCACCACCAGCCGCAGGGCGCGGGCGTGGTCTTCCACGTACAGCCAGTCGCGCACGTTGTCGCCGGCGCCGTAGACCGGCAGCGGCAGCCCCGCCAGACCCTTCAGGATCACCAGCGGGATCAGCTTTTCCGGGAAATGGTAGGGGCCGTAGTTGTTGGAGCAGTTGGTGAGAACGACCGGCAGGCCGTAGGTCTCGTGCCACGCCCGCACCAGATGGTCGCTCGACGCCTTGCTGGCCGAATAGGGCGAATTCGGGCTGTAGGCGGTCGTCTCGGTGAAGAACCCCTCCGGCCCCAGGGAGCCGAACACCTCGTCGGTGGAGATGTGGTGGAAGCGGAAGGCGTCCTTGCGCTCGCCCGGCAGGGCGGACCAATAGCCGCGCGCCGCCTCCAGCAGCCGGTAGGTGCCGACGATGTTGGTCTGGATGAACTCGCCCGGCCCGTCGATGGAGCGGTCGACGTGGGATTCGGCCGCCAGATGCATCACCGCGTCCGGCTGGTGTTCGGCGAAGACGCGGCGCAGGGCGTCGCCGTCGCAGATGTCCACCCGCTCGAAGGCGTAGCGCGGGTTCGACGCGGCCCCCGGCAGCGAGGCCAGATTGGCGGCGTAGGTCAGCTTGTCGAGGTTGACGACGCGGTGCTCGGTCTCAGCCAGCAACTGCCGGACCACGGCGGACCCGATGAACCCGGCGCCGCCGGTGACGAGAATGCACTTCATCAAAACACCTGTGCCCTATCGGAGACGAACGGCCGGACCGGGGAAGTTCTTGCGCCAAAGGAATCGCGTTGAACACGGTCCTTTTTAGAACAACTCGGCGGCCTCGGCCAAACGGGGATGCTTGTGGTCCTTGTCGGACAGGAGGGCCTTGCCGGGGGCGATCGGCCACTCGATGCCCAGATCCGGGTCGTTCCACAAGATCCCGCGGTCATGCTCCGGCGAATAGAAGTTGGTCACCTTGTAAATGACTTCGGTGTCGGGTTCCAGTGTGCAGAAACCGTGTGCGAAGCCCACCGGGATCAGGATCTGGTTCCATTCCTCGGCGCTGATGACAGCCGAGACGTGTCGGCCGAAGGTCGGCGAGTCCCGGCGGATGTCCACCGCGACGTCGAAGACCGCGCCGCGCACCACGCGCAGCAGCTTGTCCTGGGCGAAGGGCGGCAACTGGTAATGCAGACCCCGCACCGTGCCGATCTCGGCCGACAGGGACTGGTTGTCCTGGACGAAGTCGAGAAGAAGGCCGGCCGCCTCGAACGCCCGCTTGCTGTAGGTTTCCGAGAAGAACCCGCGATGGTCGCCGAATTTCTTCGGGCGGATGATCTTCACGTCGGGAATGGCGAGTGCGGCGATGTCCATGCTCAAAGCTCCTCTTGCGCCGTATGGTGCGGCGTCCGGCTGCCTTGGTATCCCCGCGCGCGGCCGAAGTCCATGACCGAGCGCCATGCCCATGGCGCGATCGGTTCGCGGAGTTCCCTTTTCGGGGAAGCGCGAAAGCGCCGCATGGGCCACGCGGAATAAGCTGGCGCGGCGGCGGCGCGCAACCGATATTCTGCCAAGCCTTTGCTGCGCAACGTGAATGGTTTCAAATGGCCGATCAGAAACCCCGAGACCCCGTGCTCGTGACGGGCGGTGCCGGCTACATCGGCTCCCATGTCGTGCTGGCGTTGCGGGATGCCGGACGGCCGGTGGTCGTGATCGACGACCTTTCGACGGGCCGGCGCGCCGCCATTCCCGACGGCGTCCCCCTGATCGAGGGCAGCGTCGGCGATCCGGATCTGGTCACCCGCGCCATCGCCGACCACGGCGTCGGCACGGTCATGCATTTCGCCGGCAGCATCATCGTGCCGGAATCGGTCGAAAGGCCGGTGGACTACTACCGCAACAACACGGTCAACAGCCTGGCGCTGATCGACACCTGCCTGTGGATCGGGGTGGGACGCTTCATCTTCTCATCCACCGCCGCCGTCTATGGCATGCCCGAGGTGATGCCCATCGACGAGGACGCGCCGACCCGCCCGATCAACCCCTATGGCCGTTCCAAGCTGATGACGGAATGGACGCTGCGGGACGTCGCGGAGGCGCACGGGCTGCGCTACGTGGCCTTGCGCTATTTCAACGTGGCGGGGGCGGATCCGGCCGGCCGGTCGGGACAGAGCTCCAAGGTGGCGACCCATCTCCTGAAGATCGCCGCCCAGGCGGCGACCGGGCAGCGGCCGGAGATCCAGATCTACGGCGACGATTACCCGACGCCGGACGGCACCTGCGTGCGCGACTACATCCACGTCAGCGATCTGGCCTCGGCCCATGTCGCGGCGCTCGATCATCTGGAGGCCGGGGGCGACAGCCGCACGCTGAATTGCGGTTACGGGCGCGGCTATTCGGTGCGCGAGGTGCTGGACATGGTGGAGACGGTGTTGGGCCGTCCCCTGCCGATCCGCACCGCCGGCCGCCGGGCGGGCGATCCGCCGACCCTGGTCGCCAAGACCGACCGGATCGGCGAGGCACTGAACTGGACTCCCCGCTTCGCCGACCTGAGGACCATCGTCGAAACGGCGCTCGCCTGGGAACGGAAGCTGATCGGCGGCGCTTCCTGACGGAGCAAGACTCCGTCAGGAAGCGCCCTGGCTCGCCATCATCTCGGCGTGCCTCACCCTTCCCATGGGATAGTGTGCGACACGCCGGGATTCGTCTTTAGCGGCAAGTTTTTCAGCGGCAGATCTGGGCGAACTTCCGCTCGGGAATGGGTGGGGGCGAGGGGTGCAGCATCAGCCCCTGTTCCTCGACGTCGACGCGGGCGTCGGGATAGACGGCGAGCGCCAGTTGCAGCGCCTCGATGAAGCGTTTGCGGAAGTCCCGCAGCCGGCTGTAGCCGGCTCCAAACTGCTCGAACACCGCCAGCCAGGTGATCGGGGTCGAGCGCGACAGGCTGTGCAGGCGGTAGGCCAGCCAAATATAGATGTCGATGCTGGTGCTGTTGTTCTGGATGTGACGCAGCGCCGGTTCCCAGATCGGAACCGGGTGCGCCTTCAGCTCCCGGAAGAAGGATTCCGACAGCAGGACCCTGTCTTCCCACAAGGACGGCTGATCCGATCCGGGATTGGCGGAGAAATGGATGCCGCCCTTGACGATGGAGCTTTTCTCGAAACCGACGCTGTGGGCGTCTTCCCAGGCGAAGGTCAGATTGCAGGCCGCGATGCGTGAGGCCTGCTCGCGGATGTCGCGATAGGTCTGGCCACCCACCGACAGGCCCATGCGGTCGAGCCATTCGTGCATGCTGCGGCCCAGCTCGACCTCCCGGCTGTCGGTCTGGATGGCGCGGGTTTGCAGGTAGAGCAGGATCATCCGCGCACGGCTGCCGTAGGGCACGCCGTACAGCTTGAATCCTCCGTTGCGAATCGGCAGTCGTCCGGGCTCGATCAGCAGGCGAATCTTGTGTCCTCGGCGTTCCCAAGGCTGATCATCGGGAAGACGCCGATGAGGAAGGGCGGTCAGGGCAAAGCCGGAATAGGTGATTCCAAGCTCCTGCCGTTCGTCTTCCATGACGGCGGCGGCCATGTCGACTAGGGCGCGCTTTTCCGGATCGGATTGAAGTGCCTTGGCCTGGTCGCGTCCAAGCTGGCTGATCAGGTGGTGTATCTGTCCCATAGCGATCTGGCCTTGGCACGACATCATTGAACTCCCCTATATCACTCCGGATCGGGGGCGGCAATTTGGAGTCTTGTCGCTCTAACTATTTGATCAGTTATTTGGTTTAACTATTAGTTTGCGCGACAAAACTCCAGCGGAGAATCGCGAGTCGCGCGACAAGAGTCCAGAATTGCCGCGACAAGAGTCCAGCGGATGGTTTCGATGGTCTGTGGATTGTTCGTGGCGCGCGACAAGACTCCAGGCGGAAAACTTCGCTCTGCGGCGGAATTGTTGGCGTTGGGCGGTTTTTCGAGTCGCTTCGCTGGGACGGGGAAACGGGCGCGGCCGGAATCAGAGGCGGTTTGGAGTTCTGTCGCGCCCGCCGCAGCCCGATCCCGAAGCTCCTTACCCTAGGGCGCGACAAGACTCCAAGCCGAAGCATGACCGCCCGTTTGGAGTCTTGTCGCGCCCCCGAAAGGTCCGCCGGGGCGATGCCGAGGGTTGCTTGTGGTCACGGAAGAGCGCGGTCTATAAGGAGGCGTCCCGGCTGCCGAGCGCCTTGTGGCTTGGCCGGCGGGGCGTGTTCCGTGGCAGGCCCCAAGGTTCAGGACCGCAAAATGACCAGCGTCAGCGCGCAGAAGATCGTACCGGTGTTGCTGTCCGGCGGTTCCGGGTCGCGCCTGTGGCCGATGTCGCGGGAACTCTACCCGAAGCAGTTTCTTCCTCTGTGCTCCGACAACACGATGTTGCAGGACACCGCCTTGCGGGTCGGCGACGCGCCCGCCTTCGCGCCGCCGCTGGTGGTCTGCAACCAGGAGCACCGTTTTCTCGTCGCCGAGCAGTTGCGCCAGATCGGCGTCACGCCGCGCGGCATCGTGCTGGAGCCCATGGGGCGCAACACCGCCGCCGCTTGCGCCGTCGCCGCCCTGGCCGTCGCCAAGGACGATCCCGAGGCGCTGTTGCTGGTGCTGCCGGCCGATCACCGGATCCGCGACGGCGAGGCGTTCCGCGGGGCCGTCGCGGTTGCGGCGCAGGCGGCGGCGGCCGGCCGTCTGGTCACCTTCGGCATCGCCCCGACCATGCCGGAGACGGGGTACGGCTATATCCGCCGGGGCTCGGCCCTGGACGGGGTCGATGGCGCCTTCGCGGTCGCGGCCTTCGCCGAGAAACCCACTCTGGAGGTCGCGCAGGGCTATCTGGCCGACGGCGGCTATGCCTGGAACAGCGGCATGTTCCTGTTTCCCATCGGTCCTCTGCTGGCCGAGATGGAACGTCACGCCCCGGCGGTCCTCGCCGCCGCGCGCGAGGCCCTGGAGGCCGGCTCGTCCGATCTCGACTTCTTCCGGCTGGACGCCCCGGCCTTCGCCAAGGCGCCGGACATCTCCATCGATTATGCGGTGATGGAAAAGACCGAGGCCGCCGCCGTGGTTCCCTGCGACATCGGCTGGACCGACGTCGGCGCCTGGTCGGCCCTGTGGGAGGTCGGAGCCAAGGACGCGGCGGGCAACGTGATCGTCGGCGATGTCCTGCTGGAGGGGGCGCGGGACTGCTACGTCCGCAGCGAGAGCCATCTGACCGCCGTGGTCGGGCTGGAGAAGGCCATGGTGGTGGTGGTCGACGACGCCGTCCTCGTGGCCGACCGCGACCGTGCCCAGGACGTCAAGCGCATCGTCGACCGCCTGAAGAGGAGCGGGCGGAGCGAACCGGTCAACCACCGCAAGGTGCACCGCCCCTGGGGCGCCTACCAGTCGCTGCACACCGGGGAGCGTTTCCAGGTCAAGAGCCTGACCATCGCTCCCGGCTCGCGGCTGTCCCTGCAAAAGCACCATCACCGGGCGGAGCATTGGGTGGTCGTCAACGGCACCGCGCTCGTCACGCGGGGTGACGAACAGATCTTCGTCTACGAGAACCAGTCCGTCTACATTCCCATCGGCACCGTCCACCGTCTGGAAAACCCCGGCAAGGTGCCCCTGACCATCATCGAGGTGCAGTCGGGTTCCTACCTCGGCGAGGACGACATCGTCCGGCTTGAGGATTCCTACGGACGGAACTGAGGCGGGTGCAGGGCGCCGCGGTCGGTGAATCACGTCTCCGCGACAAGAAGCCAAGCCGGAAACGCGCCGACGGGCGACATCCCGTCGCGCTCCGGCGTCTTGCGTGCTCGGATCTGCTGAATTAACCCCCTGATCAGGGTATGCACCTAAGATCAGATCGCTTTTCAGTCACGACCAGCGGACGGCCCCGGTGTTGACGACCCACAGCAACAGCTCCACCCCCTTCTCCGTGGAGGATTCCCTCAACGCCGGCCTGCGGATGCTGGACGGTCGTTCGGTCCTGATCACGGGGGGGACCGGTTCGTTCGGGCGGCGTTTCGTGGAAACGCTGATGCGCAACGCCAAGCCGCGTCGCGTCATCGTCTTCTCCCGCGATGAATTCAAGCAGTACGAAATGCAGCAGGCCATGCCGGCGGCATGGGCGCCGACGCTGCGCTATTTCATCGGCGACGTGCGCGACCGCGAGCGGCTGGAACTGGCCATGCGCGACGTCGACTTCTGTGTTCACGCCGCCGCGCTGAAGCATGTGCCGGCGGCCGAATACAACCCCATGGAATGCATCAACACCAACGTCTATGGGGCGGAGAACGTCGTGCGCGCCGCCTTGGCGACGGGCGTGCGCCGGGTCATCGCGCTGTCCACCGACAAGGCCGCCAACCCGATCAATCTGTACGGCGCGAGCAAGCTTGCCTCCGATAAAATCTTCATCGCGGCCAACAACCTGTCGGGTCCGCTGGAGACGCGCTTTTCGGTGGTGCGTTACGGGAACGTGGTCGGCTCGCGTGGCAGCGTCATCCCGCTCTTCCGCAAACTGATCGCGGAGGGAACCGATCATCTTCCCGTGACCGACGCGCGGATGACCCGCTTCTGGATCACCTTGCAGCATGGCGTCGAGTTCGTGCTGTCGTGCTTCTCCATCATGCAGGGGGGCGAAATCTTCGTGCCCAAGATCCCCAGCATGCGCATCGCCGACCTGGCCCACGCGATGGCCCCGCATCTGCCGCAGAAGACGATCGGCATCCGGTCCGGCGAGAAGCTGCACGAGGTGATGATCACCGAGGACGATTCCCGGCAAACCTGCGAGTTGGCCGACCGCTACGTCATCGAACCGGCCTTCGCCTTCTGGCAGCACGAGCCGTACGAGCGGCTGAACGCCCGGCGCGTGCCGGACGGCTTCCGATACGCCAGCGACAGCAACGATGCATGGCTCGACGGGGAACGGCTGCGCTCCATGCTGTTCGAGGCGCTCTGATGGATGCCCTGCCCTTCCTCCCCTATGGGCGGCAAACGGTGGACGAGGAGGACATTGCCGCGGTGGCGGCCGTTCTGCGCGGCGATTGGCTGACCCAGGGGCCGGCGGTCGCGGCGTTCGAACGCGCCCTGGCGGAACGGACCGGGGCGCGGGAAGCCGTGGCTTGCGCCAACGGCACGGCGGCGCTTCGTCTGGCTTACGCCGCGCTCGACCTTGGCCCCGGCGATGCGGTGGTGGTCCCGTCCAACACCTTTCTCGCCACGGCCTCGGCGGCCCGCCATGCCGGGGCGGAAGTCGCCTTCGCCGATGTCGATCCCGTCACCGGGCTGATGGGCGCCGGCCATGCCGAAGCCGCCATTCAACGCGCACGGGCGGCCGGCTGGCGGGTGCGCGCCCTGGCGCCCGTTCATTACGCCGGTCAGACGGCGCCGATGGCCGAGCTTGGGGCGCTTGCCCGTTCCCAGGGGCTGGCGGTGGTTGAAGACGCCTGCCATGCCATCGGCAGCGTGGACCTTGCGCCCGATGGGGGAACGGTTCCGGTCGGGGCCTGCGCCGAGAGCACGCTGACCGTCTTTTCCTTCCATCCGGTCAAGACCATCGCCAGCGGCGAGGGCGGGGCCGTGACCGGAAACGATCCGGCCCTGATCGCGCGGATCCGCCGTTTGTGCAACCACGGCATGGTGCGCCTTCCGGCGGACGGCATGCCGGCGGAGGGACCGGGCTTCGCCGATCCGGGCGCCGCGCAGGACGAGGACGGCAACCCGAATCCCTGGTATTACGAAATGCAGGAGCCGGGGTTCAATCACCGGCTTTCGGACATCCACGCGGCGCTCGCTCTCAGCCAGCTTCGGCGGCTCGACCTCTTCGTGGCGCGTCGCCGACACCTGATGGAACTCTACGCCGCCCGGCTGGCTCCCCTGGCCCCGTTGGTGAAGACGCCGGCCGCCGTGTCGTGGTCCCGTCCGGCCTGGCACCTCTGTGCCGTTGCCATCGACTTCGCCGTCGCGGGGCGATCGCGGGCCCAGGTGATGTGCGCTCTGCGGGCGTTGGGGATCGGCAGTCAGGTCCATTACATCCCGGTTCACCGTCAGCCCTACTGGCGGCAGCGGTACGGCGACCTTCATCTGCCGGGCGCCCAGTCGCGTTATGAACGGACGCTGTCGCTGCCGCTTTTCCCAGGCATGGCGGACAGCGACGTCGATCGTGTCGCATCCGGTCTGGAACGCGTGCTCATCGGAAGCCCGCCCCCACCGTTCCTGTGAAAGAGGCATCGTGCGGATACTGGCCGTTTCGGGCAATCTCGACTACTCGGGTTCGTCGCTCGCGCTGTACCGGTTCCTGAAAGCGGTCGTGCCCGAACACACGGTCGACGTGCTGTGGGGGCAGTTGGGGCCGCCCGTGCTGAAGGATGCCTACGATGCCGCCGGTATTCCGGTCGTCACGAACGCCGCAGCCGGCGCCTACGACGTCGTGCTGTGCAACTCCTTGCTGACAGGGCCCCTCGTCCAGCGCTGCGCGGAGCGGTGTCCCGTGGCCTGGTGGATCCACGAACCGCGTTTTGGGACCGACCTCATTCGCAATGGTCGCGTTCCCCTCGCCGCGTTCGCGGCGGCCACGACCATCGTGTTTCCCACCGCGTGGCAGGGACGGGACGTCTATCGGGAATGGCTGACGCGGGACAATTGGACCGTGCTCGAAAACGGCGTGTCCGTCGATCTCCGGCCACGGCCACGGCCACGGCCGCCGGGTATGCCGCCGGGCACGTTCACCATCCTTCAGCTGGGGGCGGTCGAGATTCGCAAGGGTGTGGATCTGACGCTCGCCGCCGTGCGCCGGCTGGCCGATCCTCGCATCCGTCTCGTCTACGCCGGCCCGAGGCACCCGAACTTCACCCCGGAGCTGAGCCCCGAGGAGGATGAGCGCATCATCTTTGCGGGATCACTGAATGAGGATCGGGTGGCGGCCACCTTGCAGCACTGTGACATGCTCTGCTGCCCGACGCGCGACGATCTGGTTGCCCTCGCCATTCTGGAGGCTTTGCAGGCAGGCCTTCCCGTGGCGGTGAGCGATTACGGCCCCATCCCCGACACGATCCGACACGATTGGAACGGGCTTCTGTCGCCTGTCGGAGATTCCGAGCGGTTGGCCGAGAACATCGCCCGCCTGCGCGACGATCCGGCGTTGCGTCGCCGCCTCGCCGTCAACGGGCAGCAGACCTACCGGGACCGCCACACCATCGAACGGCACCGGGACGGGCTGCTCAGGATCCTGGCCGAGACCGCCGGACGGTAGCCACGGCCAAACCTTCCTCCGGAAAGGCTGATTCGCTCACGTCCGTATCAGATCATCACCTTGCTTCAACTCAAGCGCCACCGCGGCAAATACAGAGCAATTTTTCAAAAAATCACTGATAAAAAAGCAAGTTTTCCACCGCTATTCAACGCAAGATGGGAGGGTTCTTCCAAAATTAAATAGAGTGGAATATTTCTCGGCCATCAATCCTAATTCGCTGTGGGATGTTTTGCCAATACACTCAATTTTTTCTTTGCCAGGAAATTGCGATGGCTCAAGATGCATCTTCGTTCATCGCATGGATGCTCACGCTCGCGCTGCGAGATTCGTCAAGCCGCTTTGTGGAAAGCAGACTTTTCGGGCAGAATGTTTTGACAAAAAAGAAAGACCAACAAGTTTCCTTGTTGGTCTTCTATTGAACCGGTTGCTGCATAATTGGTGCGGCATAAACTTGGTTAAATGGCCTCTCATAAATTAAGGGATGATTGGCGCCGATACAAGCCGATTCGGCGTCTTGCTACCTTTTTTCACGCAGTGGGAACGACGCCAAGGTTTGCAGCATTCCCCGGGCGAGCGATAAAGCTCGTGCCGTGATCAAGGCCGGAGGGCGAGACTTCCCATCCGCACCGGCCGTCCGTCTTGAAAGAAGCCCATCTTGAAAGAAGCCGCCGGATTTCGCCACGACCCTTCCTAACGGACGGTCATGGTGGGCTATAAGGATCGACACCGCCCTTTGCTGGAAGAGACAAGCATGAACGGTCCGATCCTGATTGACCGCCGCCACCGCCGACCGGAATGGCGCCACCTCCGATGACCGGCAAGTCCGTCGCTGCCGCCGACGCGCGGAAGGTCGGAATCGTCTGGCAGCTTGGCAGCTATTCGGGATGGGGGGTTCTTGGGCTGAACATCGCGCGTCAGATGCTGGCGGGCGGCGATCTGGATCCGATGCCCTTCTACACGCTTGCGTCCATCGACCGGAAAACCGTTGACGCGAGCCTCTTGGAGCGGCTGACCGCCAACGCCGCCATCATCACCGACGCCCTGGCCGGCCGCCCCGACCCGTCCATCCCCGCGCGGGGAACGTTCCCGATCCTGCACGGGCTGGGCAACGGGCTGGGCTGGGCGCCGGCCTCCGCCTCGGTCTTCGGGGCGCCGGATCTGTCCATCGTCTTCCTGGAGGACACCAACCTCGGCCCCGACGCGGTGGAACGCGGCCGGCGGTTCGCCCGCATCGCGGCCGGCGCCACCTGGACCGCCGAGGTGCTGCGCGGCGCCGGGCTGGACCATGTGGAGGTCTGCCCCCAGGGCATCGACGGCCGCATCTTCCACGCCGGCCCGCCACGCGACCATGCGCGCGGCCGTTTCATCGTCTATTCCGGCGGCAAGCTGGAATTCCGCAAGGGGCAGGACATCACCGTCGCCGCCTTCCGCCGCTTCCACGAACGCCATCCGGACGCGCTTCTGGTCGCGGGCTGGTTCAGCCCTTGGCCGACCGTGGCGCAGAGCATGGCGCGTTCCCCCCATCTTGACGCTGCCCCCCGGCTCGATGCGCAGGGGCGGGTCGATGTGGCCGGCTGGCTGCGGGACAACGGCTTGCCGGAAGGCTCCTTCCAGGTCGCGCCGCCCGTGCCCAACACGGCGATGGGCAGGCTGCTGCGGCAGGCCGACGTCGCCCTGTTTCCCAACCGTTGCGAAGGCGGCACCAATCTGGTCGCCATGGAGGCGATGGCCTGCGGGGTTCCGACCATCCTGTCGGACAACACCGGGCATCGCGACCTCATCGCCGACATTCCCTGCTACCCGTTGCGCGCGCAGGCGCCGGTGACCGCCGGCCCGGACGGGATGGGGACCGACGGCTGGGGCGAATCCGCGATCGACGAGATCGTGGACGCGCTGGAACGCGTCTACACCGACCGCGCCGCCGCCCTTGCGGTCGGCGATGGGGCCGCCCGGCGGATGCAGGAAGAATGGACCTGGGACCTGCGGATCGACCGGATGCTGAAGAGCCTGGGTCTACGCGCGGGATGAGCGCAGCCGGCGGCGCCCCCACCGCCACAGGCGGGCGGCCAGACGCCAGGGGGCGGCGAGGTCCCACCACACCGAGGTGAGCATCGTCTCGGCCGCGCGGTCCGCCGGCAAACCCGCCAGCCGCGCGTCCTCGACCCCGCCGAGCCGCCGCCGCAAGGGTGCGGACAGGGACCAGGAC
>JAEZID010000428.1 GCA_023416195.1 Pseudomonadota bacterium
CGCCGCCAGTTCCGGCCGGGCGTCCCGCACCGCGCGCCACCCCTCGGCACCCAGCCGGGCGACGGTGAGCCGTTCCTCGGCCCCCGCCGCCAGCCGCACCGTGAAGCGGCGATCCCACCAGACCGAATCGCCGGGGCCGATGGCCCGGCGTTCGTCGGCGCCGGCCGGTTCGCGGGCGATCAGCAGCGCGCCGCGCCGCGACAGGACACGGCAGCCGCCCAGGGTGCGCCCGGTGGTCCGCCCGCCCGCCACCTCGGCGAACAGGCGCTCCGATGCTTCCGCTTTCGGCGGATAGGGCGCGCCGCCGACCACGAGCAGGCAGCGGACGAGCGCGCGCAGGCCCACTTCCTCGGGCGCGGCGAGCAGCGGCTTGGGATCCAGGCGAATCCAGCCCTCGGGATGGATCTCCGCCGCCTCGGCCAGCAGGGCGGCGGTGGCGGTTTCCAGCGCGGCGCGGGCGCGGGCGGCGCGGCGGGCGGTGTCGGCGAGCCGTTCCGAGTCCAGCCCTTCGGCGCCCAGCGCATCCTGGGCCGCGCGCAGGCGGGCGCGGGCGAAGGCCGGGTTGCGGTTGGACGGATCCTCGATCCAGTCCTGCCCGAAGGCTTGGCAGGTCGCGACAAGGCGGGTGTGCGGCAGATCGAGCAAGGGGCGGATCAGCCGGACGCCGCCATCGGCCCGCACCGGCGCCATGCCGGCCAGACCGTCGATGCCCGAGCCGCGCGCGAAGCGCAGCAGCACCGTTTCCGCCTGATCGTCGCGGTGGTGGGCGAACGCCAGATGCAGGATGCCGTCCGCTTGGCAGCGGGCGGCCAGCAGGCGGTGCCGCGCAGCGCGCGCCGCCGCCTGGATGCCGGTCGAGGGCTTCTCCCCCTCCCAGCGCAGGATGCGGTGTTCGATGCCGCGCGCGGCGAGCCAGCACCCCACCCGTTCGGCCTCGTCCGCCGATTCCGGGCGCAGGCCGTGGTCCACGGTCAGGGCCAGGATGGAACCGCCCTGCCCGGCCGCCCAGCCGTGCGCCAGCAAGGCCAACCCCAGGCTGTCGGCGCCCCCGGAGACCGCGACGGCGAGGCGCGGCCGCGACTCGAAGCCGCCCAGCCGCGCCATGCGGTCGGCGAACTCGGCGCCGGAGATCGGGGCGGAAATGGATGAAGACGAACTCAGGCCGGGCAATTCAGGCGCTTGCGCTCCGTATCGGCGCGGCGCTTCACGCTGGCCGACGCTTCGGGGAACTTGGTGATGAGCTGGTTGAAGGCCGTGCAGGCGTCCTTCTTCTGGTTCAGCTGCTGCAACGACATGCCGAGCTTCAACAGGTTGTCCGCCGCCTTGGAACCCTTTGGATATTTCTGCACGCCTTCGGCGAAGGCCATGGCGGCCTCGGCGAACTTGTTGCGGACGTAGTAGGATTCGCCCAGCCAGTACTGCGCGTTGCCGGCCAGCTGGTGGCCCTTGTTCTTGGCCAGGAACTCCTGGAACGCCTTTTCCGCCTTGTCGTATTCCGTCTGGCGCAGCAGTTCGAAGGCGTGCTCGTACTGCTTGTCCGGGCTGGCATTGGCCGGCAGGGCCGCGACCGACGCGGTCTTGGCCGGCTTTTCCGCCGGGGCGTCCGGCTTCTCCGCGGCCTTTTCCGGGGCCTTGGCCGACGGGGCCGGCGCGGCGGCGGACGGCGCAGCACCCTTCGGCGCGCCGAACGCGTCGGTGGCGCCGCCGCCCTTCGACTCCAGTTCCTTCAGGCGGAAGTCGATGTCGCTGTTCACCCGCTCCAGCCGATCCTTCAGCTGCGTGACCTGATAGGTCGATTCCTCGTAACGGCCGGTCAGTTCCGAAATGGCGCGCTCCAGGCGCTGCAACCGGATTTCGAAGTCGGCGGCCAGCGACGGGGCCATCTCGGCGGTCTGGTTCCAGCCGTTCGAACGCGGCGCGGCCTGCGCCACCTCGATCCGGCCACCCAGCGCGGCAACCCCCGACTCCAACCGTTCCAGCCTGTCCTGCATCGAAACGGTCTGGGCGTACACGGAACCGCTGCACAGAAGGCCGCCCAGCAGCAGGGCAGCAAAGGAAGACGTCTTGGTCATGGGTGGTGTCCTGTACAGGCGGGCCATACCATCGCGGGAAAGGGGCCGTCACGAAAGGCGTAGCCGGTCATGCGGGCGAAACTATGGCGGCTGTTTACCAGAAGAACGCGCGCCTTGCACGGTGGTGATTTAAGGTTCCAGCGCAAACCCCGGACAAGGAAAAAGCCGCTCCGGATCGCTCCGGAGCGGCTTTTCCGCGACCCGTATGGGCGCCGTCGTCAGTCGACGACGGTCACGCCACGGCGGTTCTGGGCCCAGGCGGCCTCGTTCGAACCGAGGACGGCCGGCTTCTCCTTGCCGTAGGAGACGACCTTGACGCGCTGCGGGTTCACGCCGGCGGCGGCCAGGTAGTTCTTCACCGAGTTCGCACGACGCTCACCCAGGGCGAGGTTGTACTCGCGGGTGCCGCGCTCGTCGGCGTGACCCTCGATCGTCACGGTGACGTTCGAGTACTGCTTCAGCCACGAGGTCTGACGATCCAGGGTGGCGCGAGCCTCCGGAGTCAGGTCGTAACGGTCCAGACCGAAGAAGACGCGGTCGCCGACGTTGACGACCAGGTCTTCCTGCGAGCCCGGACGGACAGAGCTGGTCTGCGTGCCGGCGCCGGCGGCGTTGCCCGCGTCCTTCGGAGCGGTTTCGCAAGCGGCAACCAGGGCAACGGCGGCGATCAGGCTCAGATACTTAATGCGCATGTCTAATGACCCCCTAAGCGACACTCAATGTTATGGCCGGATTGTGGAGCTGAAGCGACGCCGATTTCCGCCAGACCCCGACGGAAATGCGAACTTCCGACCTTCGTCTTAAGCGTCGCTCTTGCGCGCGCAAAATAGGGCTAGTCCATTAGGGAATCAAGGGCGACCATGCGGGATCGGACGCATCGACCGGGGTGATGACACGGCGCTCGTTCGCACCGGTCACGTCGATCGTGTACATCTTGGCGCTGCGTCCACGGCCGTCGCCGCTCGGCACGTCGCGGAAGAACATCAGAACGCGGCCGTTCGGCGCCCAGGTCGGGCCTTCGACGTGGAAGGACTCGGTCAGAATGCGCTCGCCGGTGCCGTCCGGACGGATCACGCCGACCGCGAAGCTGCTGCCGCGCTGGCGCGTGAAGGCGATCAGATCCCCGCGCGGCGACCAGACCGGCGTGCCGTAACGGCCCTCGCCGAAGGTCAGGCGCTTCACGCCCGAGCCGTCGGCGCCCATGATGTAGAGCTGCTGGCTGCCGCCGCGGTCCGACTCGAACACGATCCGCTGGCCGTCCGGCGAA
>JAEZID010000437.1 GCA_023416195.1 Pseudomonadota bacterium
GCCTGCCGAACGTCGGCAAGTCGACCCTGTTCAACGCGCTGACCGCCACCCAGGCGGCCGAGGCGGCCAACTTCCCCTTCTGCACCAAGGAGCCGAACGTCGGCCGCGTCGGCGTGCCCGACCCGCGCCTGGACAAGCTGGCGGAAATCGCCAAGTCGCAGAAGATCATCCCGACCCAGCTGGAGTTCGTGGACATCGCCGGCCTGATCCGCGGCGCGTCCAAGGGCGAAGGGCTCGGCAACCAGTTCCTGGCGAACATCCGCGAGGTGGACGCCATCGTCCACGTTCTGCGCTGCTTCGAGGACGACGACGTCACCCATGTGGAAGGCAACGTCGATCCCCTGCGCGACGCCGAGGTGGTCGAGACCGAGCTGATGCTGGCCGACATGGAAAGCCTGGAGCGCCAGCTCACCAGCCTTCAGAAGAAGGCCAAGGGCGGCGACAAGGATTCCAAGATCAAGGCCGACCTGATGGAGCGCGCCCTGAAGGTCCTTCAGGACGGCAAGCCGGCCCGCGTCGTCGAGGTCAGCGAGGAGGAGAAGCCGGTCTTCAAGCAGTTCATGCTGCTGACGGCCAAGCCCGTGCTGTACGTCTGCAACGTGGAGGAGGCCTCGGCCGCCACCGGCAACAGCCTGACGGAAAAGGTCGCGGAGAAGGCCAAGGCCGAAAAGGCCGGCATGGTCATCATCTCCGCCGCCATCGAGTCCGAGGTCGCCCAGCTCTCCGATCCCGAGGAGAAGAAGGAGTTCCTGGAGTCGCTCGGCCTGGAGGAGACCGGCCTGAACAAGCTGATCCGCGCCGGCTTCCAGCTTCTCGACCTCATCACCTTCTTCACCGTCGGCCCGAAGGAGGCCCGCGCCTGGACCGTGCGCCGTGGCGCCAAGGCTCCGGAAGCGGCGGGCGTCATCCACACCGATTTCGAGCGCGGCTTCATCCGCGCCGAGACCATCGACTTCGAGAGCTACACGACTCTCGGCGGCGAGCAGGGTGCGAAGGACGCCGGCAAGATGCGCCAGGAAGGCAAGGAATACGTCGTCCAGGACGGTGACATTTTCCACTTCCGCTTCAACGTGTAAGCCCGCAAAGCCTGAATCCACAGAGTTCGACTTTCGATCGGGGCGCACTCTCTCCACAAAGGGGGAGTGCGCCCCATTCTTATCACCAGGGCCTGGATCGTTAACTCTTTCGCAATCACGACAAAACCGCTTAACTACCCCTGAAATATGGTTAACGAAACCCTGCCTCGGCTGTTATCGCCTTGATGGGGGATTGGATAGGGGTATGGCGGTGAACCACAAGGCCATCACCGAAGCCGGCTTGTTCGGCCCGCTGGAATCGAGCGAGGTTCCCGGCGCCTTCTCCGACCGCATCCGCGAGGCCATCGACCGCAACGAACTGCGGCTCGCCTACCAGCCGCAGGCCGACGCGCACACCGGCCGCCTCTCCGGGTTCGAGGCGCTGTCCCGCTGGCGCCTGGACGACGGGACGGTCATCCCGCCCGACGTCTTCATCCCCATGGCCGAAACCAGCGACGCCATCCATCTGCTGGGCGAATGGGCGCTGCGCAGCGCCTGCGAGACGGCCGCCGGCTGGATGCGCGACGGCGTCGCCGACGTGCCGGTGGCGGTGAACGTCTCGGCCCGCCAGCTCGACGATCCGGGCCTCGCCCGCCGGGTGCTGGGCATTCTGGCGGAAACCGGCCTGCCCGCCGCCAACCTGAAGCTGGAGCTGACCGAAACCGCCCTGTTCGAGCACAGCGGCTCGTCGCGCGAGGTGCTGACCCAGCTGCGCGGCGCCGGGGTGCGCCTCGTGCTGGACGATTTCGGCACCGGCTATTCGTCTCTGTCGCTGCTGCGCCGGGTGCCGGTGGAGGCGCTGAAGATTGACAAACACTTCACCCAGGCCATGGTCGAGGACCAGGACGCGGCGGCCATCGTGCACGCCGTCATCGCGCTGGCTCACGCGCTCGGCCTTCAGGTCATCGCGGAGGGGGTGGAGACCAAGGACCAGCTGCTGTTCCTGCGCGCCTACCGCTGCGACCGCATCCAGGGCTATCTGCTGTCCCGGCCGCTGCCGGCCGCCGAGATCCCGGACTTCATCCAGCGGCTCGCCGAGCGGCGGACAGGCGGATGACGCGCTGGGTCTCGTCCCACTCCGTCAGTTCCGCGACCTCCTCCACCGTCGCCCAGCAAGCCTCCAGCGCGTCGTCGGCGCAGACCGCCTCGCCCTCCGGACAGTCCGCCGCCACCTCCACGATGGTGTAGTGGAACTGCACCCGCCCCGCCGCGTCCGGGGTAATGGCGTCCACCACGGTAACGACCTCGGTCGGCACCACATGCAGGCCGGTTTCCTCGAGCACCTCGCGCACCGCCGTTTCGAACACCGTCTCGCCGACGTGCTGCGCCCCGCCCGGCAGGCTCCATTGCCCCAGCCGTGGCGCCCGGCCGCGCCGGACCAGCAACACCCGCTCCCCCCGCCACACGATGACGCCCACCCCCACCCAGGGGCGGTCGGGATATTCGCGGCTGGAGCGGTCGGCGGTGGGTTCGGTCGTCATGGAGATCCCTCGTTGCGCTTGACCCGACGCTAACCCAGGCGGAGAGTCGGGCGCCAGAGGGCAGAACATCGGACCGGCGCCATGAAGCTGAACGAGATCCGCACCTTCGTCGCGGTGGCGGAGGCGCAGTCGGTGCAGGAGGCCGGCAACCGGCTGGGCCTGACGCAATCGGCGGTGTCGCGCCTGATCCAGCGTCTGGAGTCCGAGCTGGGCGTCACCCTGTTCGACCGCCAGACCAAGCCGCTCGCCCTGACCCGCGACGGCGAGCTGGCGCTGGCCCACGCGCGGCGCGTGCTGAAGGCGTCCGACGACCTGTCCGACGCCTTCGCCGGCACGGCGGCGCCCAGGGGCATGCTGCGCCTCGGCGTCGCCCATGTGCTGACCGCGCTGGCCGCGCACCGGCCGCTCGACACGCTGCGCGCCGCCTTTCCCGACCTGGCCGTCCGCCTGCATTCGGACTGGAGCACACCGCTGATGGAGCAGGTCCGCAATGGCACGCTGGACGGCGCGCTGGTCCTGCTGGGCGACGGGCAGTTCCCGCCGGACGACCTCGTCGGCATCCGCGTGTCCCAGGAACCGGTGCACATCATCGCGTCCAGGGAATTCTTCGGGACGGAGCCGCTGACCCTGCCCGCCATGAACGCCGTCGGCTGGATCCTGCAACCGGACGGCTGCAAGTACCGCAACGCCATGACTCACGCGCTGGCCCGCCACGGCCTGCCGCTGAACGTCACCATCGAGGCGTTCGACCAGACCCTGCTGATAGCGCTGGTGGCGCGCGGCGTCGGCTTCGGATTGGCACCCATGCGCCTGATCGCCTCCACCCCGCACGCGGCGCAGGTCCGCACGGTGGACATCCCGGAATTTTCGCTGACCGTGTCGGTCTGGCTGGTGCGCGCCCGCTTCACCGGACGGATCGGCCCGGTGTTCGACCGGCTGGAGGTAAGCTTGCGCGACCAGCTCGCCACGCCGGTCCCCACCCCCAGGCCGCTCCATTCCGCAGCGGAATAATACAATTTCCCATTATGAATTTGATGGGCGCCCCGACCGGCCCTATCGTGCCAGAACCCGCACCGCTGCTCGGCGACAACGAGCCATGATGGGCGGGCGATACAGGAGGAAACCTTGACCACCAGCACCCCGGCGGGCGGAGCCGCCGCAAAGCGTTCCTGGCAGACGCCGGGATTCGTCATCGCCTGCGGCTGTCTGATCGCGAT
>JAEZID010000083.1 GCA_023416195.1 Pseudomonadota bacterium
GTGTTCATGGGGCGCATGCTTGCATGCACGCCTGCGAACCGTCAAGCCGACGCTGGCCCCCATGGCCTAGTCGCGGTCGTCCTCCGCCCCCTCCCCGTCCACATGGCAGAAGCGGCGCAGATCGTCCAGGTCGGCGACGGACACGGTGCCGCCCTGCGTTTCCACCCCCACCCCGCGCAGCTTGGCCAGCGCGCGGGAGAAGGTCTCCGGCTGCATGCCGAGGCGCCGCGCGACCAGCGCCTTGTCGAAGGGCAGCGCGAAGACGGCGGAGCCCGGCCCATCCGGGCAGAAGCGCAGCAGGAAGGTGCCGACGCGCTGCGGCGTGGGCTGGACCTGCAACTGCTCGATCTGCTGGACCAGATGGCGCAGCCGCACCGACAGCGAACCCAGCATGGCGAAGGCGATCTGGTCGTCCTCGCGCAGGCAGCGCGCGAAGCCCTCCGCCGTCAGGGTCATGACGCGGGAATCGGCCACCGCCTCGGCGCAGACGGGGAACTTGCCGCTGGCGAACATGGCGGCCTCGGCGAAGGTCTCGCCGGGGGCGACGATGTTCACCACGGCTTCCGATCCGTCGCGGGTCAGGCGATAGAGCTTCACCCAGCCGTCGAGCAGCACGAAGAAGCGGTCGGCCTCCTCGTCCTGGACGAACAGGGTGGTGCCGCGCGGCACGGTGCGCACCTGGCCGGTGCCGACCAGCAGGGCCAGCGCGCGGTCCGGCAGCCGCCCGAACAGGGCGTTGGAGCGGAGCGTGGCGGTGTCCTGCGGGCGCAAACCCGGAATGTCGGTCTTCATGGTTCCTCCCACCCGTCACGCGGGCGGGTGGCCGTGTAGGGAACGGCGGCGGGACGGAAGACGCCGAGGCGCGCCAGCATCACCCCGTTGATGGTCATGCCGACCACATCGGAGATCATGCCCGGCACCGACCCGATCAGGGCATTGTGGACGAACCAGCACGGCAGGGCCATCCCCATTGAACAGGCGCAATGGTACAATGTGGGCCTGACAGCGCCCCAGGCCGACGACGACGAGGCCGAAGGATTGAGGTGCCGCAACGGTTTGGGGGGCGGCTTGGGGGCGACCGTTCCGGACCGCTGGACGAAGCGGCCGGGACGCTTCTAAGCTCGCCGCCATGAACACGCCCCAAAACGCTAACGCCCCCCTGAGGGAACGCCGCGACGGCGCCGTCGTCACCCTCACGCTCGACCGGCCGGACAAGCACAACGCGCTGGACCGGGCGGGCTGGATCGCGCTGGAACGGACCGTCCGCCGCCTGTCGGAGGACGAGACGGTGCGGGTCGTCGTCGTGACCGGGGCCGGCGAGGCGGCCTTCTGCACCGGGGCGGACATCGCGGAATTCGATCGGGTGCGGTCCAACGCCGCGCAGGCCGCCGAATACGGCAAAATCCTGCACGCCGCCCTGCGGTCGGTGCAGGAATGCCGTCATCCGGTGGTCGCGGCGATCAACGGACTGTGCGTCGGCGGCGGGCTGGAACTGGCCTGCGTCTGCGACCTGCGCATCGCCGCCGACCACGCGCGGTTCGGGGTTCCGGTGAAAAGGCTGGGTTTGGTCGTCGCCTGTGAGGAACTGGCTCCGCTGGTCGATCTGGTGGGCGGCGCGCAGGCGCTGCGCCTGCTGCTGGAGGGACGCATCGTGGACGCGGCGGAGGCGCTGCGCATCGGGCTCGTCGGGCAGGTGGCGGCGCAAGCGGACTTCGCGGCGGCGGTCGCCGAGTCGGCCGGGCTGATCGCGGAGGGCGCGCCGCTGGTCGCGCGCTGGCACAAGCGCTTCGTGCGGAACCTCGTGGCGAAGGCGCCGCTGAGCGACGCCGACCGGGCGGACAATTACGCCTGCTTCGACACCGAGGATTTCCAGGAGGGCCGCGCCGCCTTCCTCGCCAAGCGCAAGCCCATCTTCAAAGGACGCTGAACCGATGCCCGGACCGTTGGAAGGACTGCGCGTCATCGACCTGACGCACATCATGGCCGGCCCGGCCTGCTGCCTGATGCTGGCCGACATGGGCGCCGACGTGGTGAAGGTGGAGAAGTTCCCCGGCGGCGACGACACCCGCCGCATGGTGCCGCCGACCGTGGGCGACCAGTCCGCCGCCTTCATGATGATGAACCGCAACAAGCGGGGCATCGCCCTGGACATCAAGGCGCCGGAGGGCCGCGAGATCCTCACCCGCCTGCTGGAAAAGGCCGACGTGCTGGTCGAGAACTTCCGCCCCGGCACGCTGGAGCGGCTGGGCTTCGGCCGCGCGGATCTCGACCGCATCAACCCGGCGCTGATCTCCTGCTCGCTGACCGGCTTTGGGCTGACCGGCCCCTACGCGCAACGCGGCGGCTTCGACCTCGTGGCGCAGGCGATGAGCGGCATCATGAGCGTGACCGGCGAGGGGCCGGGCCGCCCGCCGGTGAAGACCGGCCCGCCGGTGACCGACATCACCGCCGGCATCCTCGCCGCCATGGGCATCCTGGCCGCCTACACGCACCGGCTGAAAACCGGCAAGGGTCAGGCGGTGGACACCTCTCTCTTCGAAGCGGGGATCGCGCTGACCTACTGGCAGTCGGCTATGGCGCTGGCGACCGGCGCCGCCCCGACGGCGCTGGGGTCCGCCCACCCGCTGACCGCGCCCTACCAGGCCTTCGAGGCGGCGGACGGCTGGCTGGTGGTGGGCGGCGCCAACCAGACGAACTGGCTGCGGCTGGTCGAGGTTCTGGAGGCGCCGGAACTGGCGCAGGACGGGCGCTTCGCCGACAGCGCGGCGCGGCTCACCCATCGGACGGAACTGGAAGCGGCGCTGACTCCGCTGTTCCACCGCCGGACGGTCGCGGACTGGCTGGAACGGCTGGAGCGAATCGGGGTGCCGGCCGGGCCGGTGAACGACATCAACCGGATGCTGGCCGACCCGCAGACGCGCGCCCGCGACATGGTCGTCACGGTGGAACACGCCACGCAGGGGCCGGTCCAGGCGCTGGGCTTGCCGGTCAAATTCTCGGACACGCCGGGCGGGCAAGACCGGCGCGGGGCGCCCGTGCTGGGCCAGCACACCCGCGAGGTTCTGCGGGAGCTGGGATACACGGACGAGGACGTCGACACGCTTGCCGAGAAGCGCGTCGTGCATCTGGGCGACGCCTGAATTGGGCGACGTCTGAAGCCCTGGAAACGAACCGGGGCGCCTCTTGCGAAGCGCCCCGATCCCGTTCCGAGCTTTAGAGGTACTCGACCTTGCCGGCCTCAGGACCCTTCTGGCCCTGGCGGACGGTGACCCGCACCTGATCGCCTTCCTGGAGCGTCTGCATCCCCGAGCGGCGCAGCACGTTCACATGGACGAAGACGTCCTTGCCACCGGTGCTCGGCGTGATGAAGCCGAAGCCCTTGTCGGCGTTGAACCACTTGACGGTGCCTTCGACCTCTTCGCCGCCGCCGGCGTCGTTGCCCCAGCCGGAGTCGTAGCCGCCGCGCGAGCCGCCGCGATCGAACCCGCCGGCGCGCGGCGGACGGGGCGAACGGGAGGCCGTG
>JAEZID010000590.1 GCA_023416195.1 Pseudomonadota bacterium
TGCGCGCCGTTCGCGGTGGAATAGGCCAGACCGGTGCCGACGCTGGGCGCCCGCTCGATCAGGTGGATGCTGGTCGGCCGGTCCGCGAGGCGCAGGAGGTGGGCCGCCAGCATGGTGCCGGTAAAGCCGGCGCCGATGATCGCGATGCGGCGTTCTGTCGAAGGCTGGGTCATGGATCCGGGCTCCCCTCAGCCGGCCTTGGCGGTGGCGGAAGCCTGCCACAGGTTGATGCCGCCCTCCACCGCGTGGGTGTCGATGGCGGCCAGCTCCTCCGGCGCGAAGGCGGTGTTCTTCAGCGCGTCGAGCGAGTTGTCCAGCTGCTCCACGTTGCGGGCGCCGATCAGGGCGGAAGTGACGCGCGGGTCGCGCAGAACCCAGGCGATGGCCATCTGCGCCAGCGTCTGCCCGCGCGCCCGCGCGATGGCGTCCAGCGCCCGCACGCGCTCCAGATTTTCCGCCGACAGGAAATGGGCACGCAAGGTTCCACCCTTGGCGGCGCGGGCGTCGGCCGGCTGGCCGTTCAGGTATTTGGAGGTCAGCAGCCCCTGCGCCAGCGGCGAGAAGGCGATGCAGCCGATGCCCAGATCCTCCAGCGTGTCGAGCAGCCCGCCTTCGATCCAGCGGTTCAGCAGGGAGTAGGAGGGCTGGTGGATCAGGCAGGGCGTGCCAAGGTTCTTCAGGATCGCCGCCGCCCGCCGCGTCTCCTCGGCGGAGTAGGAGGAGATGCCGACGTACAGCGCCTTGCCCTGCCGCACGGCGTGGTCCAGCGCGCCCATGGTCTCCTCCAGCGGGGTGCGCGGATCGACCCGGTGCGAATAGAAGATGTCCACATAGTCGAGCCCCATGCGCTTGAGGCTCTGGTCCAGGCTGGCGGTCAGATACTTGCGCGACCCCCAGCTGCCGTAGGGGCCGGGCCACATGTCGTAGCCGGCCTTGGTCGAGACGACGATCTCATCCCGGTAGGGGCGGAAGTCGGTCGCCAGGATGCGGCCGAAATTCTCCTCCGCCGAGCCCGGCGGCGGGCCGTAGTTGTTGGCGAGGTCGAAATGCGTCACGCCCCGGTCGAAGGCGCGGCGCAGCACGGCGCGCCCGGTTTCGAACACGTCCGTCCCGCCGAAATTCTGCCACAGCCCGAGCGAGATCGCCGGGAGGTCCAGCCCGCTCCGTCCGCTGCGGCGGAAGGCGGCCTGTTCGTAACGGGCGGGAGCGGCGATGTAGGGCGACGTCATGATCGAAATCCCAAAAATGAACGGCACGGACGATAACGGCGGATCGGACCGGCGGGAACGCCCGCCGGCTCAATCGTTCGTGTTGCTATAATTGAGGCGGCACGGGCGCCGCGCGTCAAGCCGCGAGGTTCGGCTTCGTGCCGAGGACGCGGGTCTCGCCGCGGCGGCCATCGACGCCGACCGCCACCGCGCTGGCGCCGGCCCCACGCCCACGCCATCAGAAGCTGAGACGACCTTTCAACTCGTCGAAGGGCACCTTGATGTTATCGCGGAACGCGGCGCGATCGCCGAGGCGCTGGTACCAAGCCTCGACATTGGGCAGCGCCGGACGGTCGAGGTCGAGTTCGAAATAGCGGAACAGCGCCGTGCCGGCGGGAATGTCGGCAATGGTGATGCGCGTGCCGGCCAGATAGGGGCGATCGGCCAAATGGCGGTCGAGCAGAAGGAACGCCTGTGTGGTCCGGTCCTGCGCCTCGCGGATGGCGGTCCAGTTCCGCTGATCCTCCGGCGTTCGGTAATAGGTCCAGAACAGGCCGAGGAAGGCCGGTTGCAAGGTGGCCAGCGTCCAGTCGGTCCAACGGTCGGCGTGGGAGCGCTCGGCCGGATCCTCCGGCCAGAACGTGCCGGCGCCATGGCGGGCGGCGAGGTAGCGGATGATGCTGTGCGATTCCCAAATGACCGTATCGCCGTCCTGGATCACCGGGACCCGTCCGTTGGGGTTCAAGGCCAGGAATTCCGGCGTGTCGAGTCCGCCGAAGGAGCCCCCGGCGTCGATGTGCTTGTGTGCGAGGGCCAACTCGTCCACCAGCCAAAGGACCTTCTGAACGTTGAAGGCGTTGCGCCGTCCCCAAACGGTAAGCCGACTGCCCATGGCGCATTCCCCTTTTCGCACGATTGCACGAGGGAATGGTACGCGCTTGGATTTCAATTTCAATGAAATAAGTAGACAATTGTCATTTTAAGACGTTCTGTTTATGTTGATAACATCCGGTTTGGTGGCTTCGTTTGCGGTACGCTGCAATTGGCATCGCGCCGCAACATGGACGTCTTCACGGCCGGGCGCGGCACGCCGTATGGTCTCGCCATGGCTTAGGCAATCAAGGTGTCAAGCAGACCTGGGCGGAGCGCCGGGGCATGCGCAAGGCGATGACACTGTTCAACCCGGCGCCCGTGACCTGATGCGGAGGTGTGCATGAGCGTTCCGACGACCGCCCTTCCCGCCGGCGAGGCCATCCCCATCCTGGGCCAAGGCACATGGTACATGGGCGAGGACGACCGCGAGCGGGCGCGGGAGGCCGATGCGCTGCGCCTCGGTCTCGACCTCGGCATGACGCTGATCGACACGGCGGAGATGTACGCCGATGGCGGTGCCGAGGAGGTCGTCGGCGATGCCATCGAGGGGCGGCGCGATGCGGTGTTCCTGGTCAGCAAGGTTCTGCCCTCCAACGCCTCGCGCCAGGGGGCCATCGAGGCGTGCGAGCGCAGCCTCCGCCGCATGCGCACGGACCGGATCGACCTCTACCTGCTGCACTGGCGCGGGTCGCACCCCTTCGCCGAGACGGTGGAGGCGTTCGAGGCGCTGAAGCGCGACGGCAAGATCCGCCATTGGGGGGGCAGCAACCTCGATCTGGCGGCCATGAAGGACCTCATGAAGGCGCCGGGCGGCGGCGCGGTGCAGGCCAACCAGCTGCTCTACAACCTGACGCGCCGTGGCATCGAGTTCGCGCTGAAGCCCTGGAGCCTGCGCCAGGGCATCCCGATCATGGCTTATTCGCCCATCGAGCAGGGGCGCATGCTGCGCGATGCCCGTTTGCGCGCCGTGGCGGAACGGCATGGGGCGACGCCCGCCCAGGTGGCGTTGGCGTGGCTGCTGCGGCAGGACGGGGTGATCGCCATCCCCAAGGCGTCCAACCCGGCGCATCTGAAGGAGAACCGCGCCGCGTTGGATCTGCGTCTCGACGAGCATGATCTCGACCTTCTCGACAGCGCCTTCCCGCCGCCGCGCATGCCGCGACCGCTGGAGATGCTGTAGGCGGCGGGGTATCGTCGCGGGCGGAATTCGGGTAACGATGGCGGATCCGCAGCACACGCCGTCACCGGAACCGCCATGCCCGACCGCTCCGCGACCAGCCTTCGCGCCTCCGCCTGCCCGCACGATTGCCCGTCCACCTGCGCGCTGGAGGTGGAGGTGATCGGCGGCGCCCGCATCGGCCGCATCCGGGGATCGGCGGACAACAGCTACACCGCCGGGGTGATCTGCGCGAAGGTCGCCCGCTACGCCGAGCGCGTCCATAACCCCGACCGGCTGACCCGGCCGCTGCGCCGGACCGGCCCGAAGGGCTCCGGCCAGTTCGAGCCGATCTCCTGGGACGACGCGCTGGACATCGTGGCCGAACGCTTCCTGGAGGCGGAGCGACGGTTCGGGTCGGAAACGGTGTGGCCCTACCAGTACGCCGGCACCATGGGCCTTGTGCAGCGCGACGGTATCAACCGGCTGCGCCACGCCAAGCGCTGGTCCGGCTTCTTCTCGACCATCTGCACCAACCCGGCCTGGGCCGGCTGGCTGGCTGGGGCCGGGCGGCTGGCCGGGGCGGACCCGCGCGAGATGGCGAAGTCGGATCTGGTGGTCATCTGGGGGACCAACCCGGTCTCCACCCAGGTCAACGTGATGACCCACGCCGTGCGCGCCCGCAAGGAGCGCGGGGCGAAGATCGCCGTGGTGGACGTCTACCACACCCCGACCATGGAGCAAGCGGACGTGCCCCTGCTGATCCGGCCGGGCACGGACGGGGCGCTGGCCTGCGCGGTGATGCATGTGCTGTTCCGCGACGGTCTGGCCGACCGCGCCTACCTCGCCAGCCACAGCGACGACCCGGCGGCGCTGGAAGCCCACCTCGCCGACCGCTCGCCGGACTGGGCGGAGGCGATCACCGGCCTGCCGGCGGGCGAGATCGAGGCCTTCGCCCGGATGGTCGGCGGGACGAAGCGGTCCTTCTTCCGTCTCGGCTACGGCTTCAGCCGCTCGCGCAACGGGGCGGTGAACATGCACGCGGCCTCCTGCATTCCGGTGGTCTCCGGCGCGTGGCAGGTGGAGGGCGGCGGGGCGTTCCACACCAACGGCGCCATCTATCATTGGGACAAGACGCTGATCGAGGGGCTGGACCTGCGCGATCCCGCCGTGCGCATGCTGGACCAGTCGCGCGTCGGCCCGATTCTGGAGGGCGATGCGGATGCGCTGGCCGGCGGCCCGCCGGTCACCGCCATGCTGATCCAGAACACCAACCCGGTGACCGTGGCGCCCGACCAAACCCGCGTGCGCCGGGGCTTCGCCCGCGACGACCTGTTCGTCTGCGTGCACGAGCAGTTCATGACCGAGACGGCGCGGATGGCCGACGTCGTGCTGCCCGCCACCATGTTCCTGGAGCATGACGACCTCTATCAGGCCGGCGGCAACCAGCACATCCTGCTCGGCCCGGCGCTGATCGACCCACCGGGCGAGTGCCGCCCCAACCATTTCGTCATCGGCGCGCTCGCCCGGCGGCTGGGCGTGGACCAGCATCCCGGCTTCCGCATGACCGAGCGGGAGCTGATCGACGCCACCCTGCAACGCTCCGGCTGGGGCACGCTGGAGGAGCTGGAGGCGGCGCGGTTCCGCGACGTGCAGCCGGATTTCGAGACCGCGCATTGCGTGAAGGGCTTCGCCTGGCCGGACGGGAAGTTCCGCCTGAAGCCGGAATGGTCAAAGGTGCCCTACCCCGCCCCATCGACCTTCGGGCCGGTCGATGCCATGCCCGGCCTACCCGACCATTGGGAGGTGATCGAGGAGGCGGACGCGGAGCATCCCTTCCGGCTGGTCACCGCCCCCGCCCGCAACTTCCTGAACACCAGCTTCACCGAGACGCCGACCTCCCGCACGCGGGAAAGCCGGCCGTCGCTGCTGATCCACGCGGAAGACGCGGCGGCGCTGGGAATCGCCGATGGCGACCGGGTGGAGGTGGCGAACGCGCGCGGCTCGGTCTTCTTGCACGCGCGCCGGTTCGACGGCGTGCGGCGCGGCGTGGTGATCGCCGAATCCATCTGGCCGAACGCGGCCCACGACGGCGGGCGCGGCATCAACACGCTGACCGGCGCGGACGCGGTCGCCCCGTTCGGGGGCGCCGCGTTCCACGACAACCGCGTGAGGGTGTGCAAGGCCGCTCAGTGAAGCGGGCCGCCGTCCAGGGTGATGCGGTGCAGGAGCCGGCGGTGTCCGGCGTAGTTGTTCAGCGCGAGATGCCAGGTCGAGCGGTTGTCCCAATAGGCCAGCGTGCCGGGTTGCCATTGCAGACGTGCGATGAACTCCGGCCGGACCGCCTGGGCGTAGAGGTAATCGAGCAGCGGCTTGGACTCCGCCTCGGTCCAGCCGTCGAACCGCAGGGTGAAGTTCGGGTTGACGTAGAGCGCCTTGCGGCCGTTCTCCGGGTGGGTGATGACCACCGGGTGCAGGGCGTCCTGGGTGGCGAGGTCGGGGTTCAGCAAACGGCCCTTCAGATCGGGATCGGTCACCGCCTTGCTGGTGTAGCCGAAGACGTGGCGGCTGGAATGGATGGCCTTCAGCCTCTCCAGCGTCGCCTTCAGCCCGTCGGACAGGGAATCGTAGACCGCGTACATGCTGGAGAACAGCGTGTCGCCGCCCACCGGGGGCAGTTCGCGCGCGTAGAGCAGGGAGCCCTTGGCCGGCGACTGGTCATAGCTGTGGTCGGTGTGCCAGAGCCCGCCGATGTTAATCGTCTGTTCCGGTTCCTTGCGGACCTCGGCGATTTCCGGATGGCCATCCACCGGCCGAAAGAAGCGGTTGACGTTGATTTCACCAAGCTGACGGGCCAACGCGATGTGCTGTTCCGGCGTCAGGCTCTGCCCCCGGAAGACCAGAACGCCGAAGTCCGCGACGGCGCGGTTCAGCTCCTCGGCCAGCGGAGAGGACAGCGGCTTGGACAGATCGACGCCGGCGATCTCGGCACCGGTGAAGGGCGAAATCCGCGTGAAATCGAATTGCGAATAGCTCATGGTCCGTGTTCCTCAGGTCAATTTTGTTCAGGCGCCGGCAACGACATCCAGGAAAAGCGAGGGGTCGAAATACCGCTCGGCGGGCAGCGGATCCTTGAAGGCGCCGACCTGCACGTTGAAATCGGTGACGCGGTTCAGCTGACGGACGACGCTGCCGTCCTTGATCCGCGCGGCCCAATCGGCGGCGGTGTACCAGGCGGACAGCTTGTACTGGCGGTGCAGTTCCTCGACCGGGAAGTCGGGCCATTTGTCCTTCAGACCGGCGATGGCCTCGTCCGGCTTGGTCGCCAGCAGGTCGTTGGCGGCGATCCAGGCGCGGGTGAAGCGCTTCAGCACGTCCTTGTTGTTGGCATAGACGTCGTTGCGCGCCGACCAGCCGTTCAGGATCGAGGAGTCGGCCACCTGCGCGCCGTCGATCAGCTTGACCGAGGCCGGGGCGCCCTTGCCGATCACCGTGTCGAACGGCGCCCAGGTCGCCACCGCCGGAACGGCGCCCGACACGAAGGAGGTCACGGCGTTCGCCATCGGCTGGTGCACGATGTCCGCGTCGGTGACCGAGTTCAGCCCGGCCGCCTCGTACGCCCTGTGCAGGAAGAAATGGGCGGTGGTGCCGCGCGTGGTGGCGATCTTGCGGCCCTTCAGGTCGGCGACGGACTTGATGCCAGCCTCCGGGTTCACCCAGATTTGGGCGGTGGCGATCTCCACCGCGTTGATCAGGAAGGCCTTGCCTTGCCCGCGCGCCGGAAAGTTGGAGATGACCGCGCCGGTGGTCACCAGATCCAGGCTGCCGCCGACCAACGCCTGATAGGCCTCCAGCCCGCTGACGAACTGGATGGTCTCGACCTCCAGATTCTGCGCCTTGAAGGCGCCGATCCGCTCCGCCACCCACAGGTGCGAGTCGGAGGCGAGGCCGTGCAGATAGCCGATGCGCAGCTTGGCGACGGGACCGGCCGGGGCGGCGAACACGGTCGGCGCCACGGACAGGCCGCCGGCGGCGAGCGCGGTGACGGCGGCGGCGGATTTCAGGAAATGCCTGCGTTGAATCATGATGAGGCTCCGTCCATTCGGGGGGCGGTGGGAAAGACGATCAGTTCTGCGCGGCGAGGGAGAGGCGGGACTGCGCCGCGTACTCCTCCATCACCAGCTCGGTCAGCTCGCCCTTCAGGCGGGCGAATTGCTCGCTGGCGAGGTGCCGGTGGGTGCGTGGGAAGGGAAACGG
Source organism: Pseudomonadota bacterium (assembly GCA_023416195.1). Lineage (GTDB taxonomy): Bacteria > Pseudomonadota > Alphaproteobacteria > Azospirillales > Azospirillaceae > Azospirillum. The sequence goes on from JAEZID010000590.1 coordinate 7,495, forward strand.
CACGTCGATGACGGCCTTGATCCGGCCCGGCCGGGCGGACACCACGACGACGCGGGTGGCGAGATACAGCGCCTCCTCGACCGCGTGGGTGATCAGCAGGCCGGTCGTGCCTTCCCGTTCCAGGACCTGAAGCAGCAGATCCTGCATGGCGAGGCGGGTTTGCGCGTCGAGTGCGCCGAAGGGCTCGTCCATCAGCAGGACGCGCGGGCGGACGGCGTAGGCGCGGGCCAGCGCCACGCGCTGCTTCATGCCACCGGACAGGGCCTTCGGGAACGCCTTGCGGAAGTCGCGCAGGTCCATCAGGTCCAGATAGCGCTCGACGATATCGGCGCGCTCGGCCTCGGAAACGCGGTTGGCGGACAGTTCCAGGCCGAAGCCGATGTTCTGCTCCACCGTCAGCCAGGGAAAGAGCCCGTATTCCTGGAAGATCACGCCGCGTTCCGGGCCGGGCGCGCCGATGGGCTGCCCGTCTAGCGTGACGCGGCCGGTGGAGGGCTGGACCAGCCCGGCGGCCAGCTTCAGCAGGGTCGTCTTGCCGCAGCCGGACGGGCCGACCACCGCGACGAACTCCCCCTTCCCCAGGGTCAGGGACACATTGCTGAGGGCCGTCATCGGGCCGTCCGGCGTGTCGTAGGCGACCGAAACGCGGTCGAAGACAAGACTTGAGGGAACGGTCATGACGGCACCCGCTCCTGCCAGGAGAGCAATCGCCGGGACAGGCGGCGCAGGGCGTAGTCCATCGACAAGGCGGTCAGCCCGATCGTGATGATGCCGACGTAGATCACGTCCAGCTGGAAGAAGGAGGCGGCCATCTGGATCATGGCGCCCAGCCCGGCTTGGGCGGCCACCAGCTCCGCCGCGACCAGCGTCGCCCAGGTGACGCCCAGCGCCACGCGCAGCGCGGTCAGGATGTGCGGCAGGGCGTAGGGCAGCACCAGCTTGCGGAAGATCTCGCCCTGGTTGGCGCCGAGCGTGCGGGCGACGTGGCCGTAGATCGGCGGCATCTGCGCGATGCCCTCGTAGAGCACGATCACGGCGGCGAAGAAGGCCGAGAAGGACAGGACGAAGACCTTCGCCGCCTCGCCGATGCCCAGATAGACGATGACCAGCGGCACCAGCGCGATGGGCGGCAAGGCGCGGAAGAAGTTGATCAGCGGATCGAGCGTCAGGCGCGCCGCCGCGTAGCGGCCAAGCGCGAAGCCCACGGGAACGGCGATGGCGGTGCCGATGGCGACCCCGGCCAGCACGCGGCCGGTGGAGGCCAGGATGTGGCGGGGCAACTCGCCATTCAGCAGGCGCTCCCACGCCGTCGCCGCGATGTCCTGCGGCAGCGGCAGCAGGCCGGGGCTGACCAGCCCGAAGCCGCGAATCGCGTACCAGACGGCGACGATCGCCAGCCAGGGCAGAAGACGCAGGCCCCAGCCAGCCCATCGGACCCGCCCTTTCGCCCGCGCAGCCCTCATTCGCCGGAAGGCCGATTGGCCGATTCTCGTGCGATCGGGGCGCCGTGGCCGCAAGGGAGCGTCATCGTCGATGGGGGGAGCCGTGGACATGGAAATCACCATCCGAATACGTCATACGCGGGTAACCCTATAAACCTATATACATTGTAGCTTTAGAAATTATACTTCATAAATTTACTGTTATTTATGGTCGCGCGGATAAAAAAAAGCCCGGCCGCAAGGCGCGGCCGGGCCGGAAAGACCAAAATTTAGAGAGGGATCATACGGCCGGCGCATGAATGGTTCATGTTCGGCCGGCCGTATGCCCCTCTCGCACTTTGCTGCGCAAAGTGCTGTCGGGTTTTAACCGAAGGCGTTTGATGGAAGCCATCAAACGCCTTCGGTATCAATCGCCGGCCGGCGCCGGTTCAGCACCCTGCGGGGGCTGGGCCACGCGCTTGCTGCCGAACAGGCGGTAGACCACGACGAAGAAGACCGGCACGAAGATCACCGCCAGAACGGTCGCAGAGATCATGCCGCCCATCACGCCGACGCCGATGGCGTTCTGGCTCTCCGAACCGGCGCCGGTGCTGATCGCCAGCGGCAGCACGCCGAGGATGAAGGCCAGCGACGTCATGATGATCGGGCGCAGGCGCTGGCGGCACGCCTCGATGGCCGCGTCCTTCAGGTCCATGCCCTCGTCGTACAGTGCCTTGGCGAACTCCACGATCAGGATCGCGTTCTTCGCCGACAGGCCGATGGTCGTCAGCAGGCCGACCTGGAAGTAGACGTCGCTCGGCAGGCCGCGCAGCGTCGCCGCCAGCACGGCGCCGATGACGCCCAGCGGCACCACCAGGATGACCGCCATCGGCACCGACCAGCTCTCGTACAGGGCGGCCAGGCACAGGAAGACGACGATCATCGACAGGGCGTAGAGAAGCGGAGCCTGCGACCCGCTGAGCCGTTCCTCGTAGGACAGGCCGGTCCATTCATAGCCGATGCCCGGCGGCAGCTTGGCGGCCAGCGCCTCCATCTCCTGCATCGCCTCGCCGGAGCTGACGCCCGGCGAGGCGGCGCCCTGGATGTTGACGGAGGAGGAACCGTTGTACCGCTCCAGCTTCGGCGAGCCGTAGGTCCACTCGGCCGTGGTGAAGGCGGAGAAGGGCACCATCTGCCCGGCCTTGTTGCGGACGAACCAGCGGTCCACGTCGCTCGGCTGCATGCGGTACGGGGCGTCGGCCTGGAGATAGACCTTCTTCACGCGCCCGTTGTCGATGAAGTCGTTGACGTAGGACGAGCCCCAGGCCGCCGTCAGCGTCGTGTTGATGTCGGTGAGCGACAGGCCGAGCGCGCTCGCCTTCTCCCGGTCGATGGTCAGCTTGTACTGCGGCGTGTCCTCCAGGCCGTTGGGCCGGACGGCCGTCAGCTTCGGATTCTGCGCCGCCATGCCCAGCAGCTGGTTGCGCGCCTCCATCAGCCGGTCGTGGCCGAGGCCGCCGCGATCGACCAGCTGAAGGTTGAAGCCCGTGGCGTTGCCGAGGCCGGGGACCGACGGCGGCATGAAGGTGAAGACCACCGCGTCCTTGACCTTCGACAGGGCGGCCATGGCGCGGCCGGCGATGGCGGCGGGCTTGCGCTCCGGCTCGTGGCGCTCCGACCAGTCCTTCAGCCGCACAAAGGCCATGCCGGCGTTCTGCCCGCGACCGGCGAAGTTGAAGCCGGCCAGGGTGAAGATGCCCTCCACGCTGTCCTTCTCCGTCTCCAGGAAATGGGCCTCGACCAGCTTGTTGGTCTCCAGCGTGCGCTCGATGCTGGCGTTCGGCGGGGCCGTCCACAGCACGAACAGCTGGCCGCGATCCTCGTCCGGCAGGAAGGAGGACGGCATCTGGAGGAACAGATAGCCGAGCCCGGCGACGATCAGGGCGTAGGCGACGCCGTACCGGCCGAGCCGGTTGACCGCCCCGCGCACGCCGCGCAGGTAGACCCGGCTGCTGGCGTCGAAGCCCCGGTTGAACAGGCCGAACAGGCCGCC
>JAEZID010000008.1 GCA_023416195.1 Pseudomonadota bacterium
TTTGTCCGGCACGCCTTGCCCTTCCTCGCCCAGCACCAACCGCACGTCGCGCGGCCAGTTGAAGGCGGTCAAATCCTCGCCGCCCGCGTCCAGCGCGACCATCGGCCCGGCCGCCTCCCGCACATCCGCCCATCGCCCGCCGCGCAGCAGCGTCAGCTCGAACTGGGCGTTGGACGCGGCCCGCAGGCATTTGGGATGAAAGGGATGGGCGGCGCCCTCCAGCAGGACCACCCGCCTGGCTCCGAAAGCGGCGGCGCTGCGCAACAACGCTCCCAGATTGTTTGGATCGCCCAGCGCGCAGACCAGTTCCAACCCTTGCGGCGGCTGCGACAGGTCGAGAAGCGGCATGTCCGGTACGGTGCCGACCAGCAGCGGAAAGCCGGTCCCCGACGCGTCCAGCGTGCGGAACAGCGCGGGCGCCAGTTGCACCACCTCCACCCCGACCGGCAAAGCCCACCGTTCGACTTGCGCCGGGTCGGTGACCAGAACTGTCGAAAAGCGTTGCGGGTGTTTCGCCAACGCCTCCGGCACGGTCTTCAGCCCGGCGAGCAGGAACTTGCCGGTCTTCTTGAGGCCACGGCTTTCCAGCAGCGACTCCCACAGTTTGAACTGCGGGTTCTGCGGGCTTTCGATCAGACGCGGCGGGCGGTTCATGCGGCTCTCATTTCCAACGGGCGGCGCGAAGGTTAGAACGGACGCACCCAGCCCGCGCAAGCCAATTTCCAACGCCGGTCACGCTTTGAACCGCGCCGGGATTCCCGGCAACTGTATTCAGGCGGGCCGATTGAGTTGCGTTGAACGCAATACGGACGGCGCCTTCCGGCGCCGTCCGTATCAGCGCGCTCGGCCGCGCATGGTCCACGGCCCAGCCGAACCTGATGTCGCAAAGCCCTCCCGAAAGAGGGGAGGGCTTTGACCGACTTCTTACAAGGTTTTCAGGTACTCAAGCAGCTGCGAGCGCTGCTCGTCGGTCAGCGATGCGCCGAACTCGTGGCCAGTGTTGCGGTTGCCGGCCTTCGTCGTGTCGAAGGTGAAGCTGTTGTCGTCGGCCCCCTGGTCCACGCCGACCTTGACCGGGTCGAAGGAATGCGTGCCCAGACGGAAGGTCGCCGAACGCTGCGACGCCGGAAGCAGCATTTCGTGCAGGTTCGGGACCGAGCCGTTGTGCATGTACGGCGCCGTCGCCCACACGCCGTCCAACGGGCGGGCCTTGTAGGCCAGGATGCCCTGGATCAGCTCGGCCAGAGCCTTGGTCGCCTTGGCCTGGGCGTCCTTGAAGGCCTGCGTCTGCTCGGTCGAAACGTTCTTGGAGAAGGCGGCGGAGACCGGCTCGCTCGACGGGGAGGCCCTCTCCTTCAGCTTGCGCAGCAGGGTCTGGGCGTCGTCATCGACGGCGTTGCCCTTGACCGGCTTGGTGAAGGCGCGGGTGTCCTTGACCACCACGGACTGCTGCGGGACGGAGGCGTAAGCGGCCCCGGTCGCGGTGCTCCACACCGGCGGGTCGTCCCACGGGGTCGGGGTCCGCACGTCCTTGGCGCCCGTCCAGTTCTCGTCCAGCAGCAGCTTGGCAACCGTCCGGTCGTGGATGACCGTGCCGATCAGCGAGCCGAACACCGCGTTGGCCAGCACGTTGACCGCCAGATCCTCCTTCTTCAGCGCCGTGCCGATGATCGGCGGCATGACTACGCCCTCGATCGGGCCGGTCTTCAGGAAGCGGCAGGCGGCGTCCACCGCCATAGTCGGGTCGGAGTCGTAGGCGATGGAGATGTGGCCCGCCTGGATCGCGGCGGGGACGCCCTTCGTCGGGTCGCAGATGGTCTTGGTGAAGACCTCCACCACCTTCTCCGGCCGTTTGTCCGCCCAGTTGAACAGCGGGATCATCTTGATCGGCGTGTCGACGACGGTCTTGTCGCGCGGCAGCACCTGATGGCAGCCCACGCAGTTTTGCTGATAGATCGTCTCGCCGGCCGAAGCCGCGACGACGTCCACCTTGCCGGCAATCTGGTCCGGCCACACGGGCGACCGCAGCTCGCGCACCAGCTCTTCCATCCAGATCAGGTTCTTCGCCCGGATGGTCGAGTTGTAATAGTACTGGTCCTTGCTGGGCGGGGCCTTCAGCGCGGCCTTGCCGAACACGCCCAGCACCTCGCCGGCGTTGCGGGCCAGGGCGGTCAGGCGGTCACCGTTCGGCACCGCGCCGTTCCATTGGGCCTTCGGCTGCTTGGAGGCGTCCCACAGATAGGGGAAGCTGACCGGCGCGTTGGGATGGACGCTGTTGGACGGGATCTTCAGGTCGATGGCGCCGACCCGGTTGAAGATCATCTGGAACGCGTCCGTGCGCATCGGCCCCCACGGCGAGGCCGGGGTGCTGTCGGCGACGAAGGTCGCGAAGTCCTTGTGGAAGGCGGCCAGCTTCTTGTGCAGGGCCACGCGCTGCGCGTCGGTGGCGTAAGAGCCCAGCACGCGGCGGGAGAAAACCTCGAAGGCGACCTTGTCGTTCAGCGTGCCCTTGACCGCGTCGGCGATGCCGCTGATCAGGGCGTGCAGATCGCCGGTGGTGGCCGCTCCGTCGATGCGCATGGTCTTGTCGCCGACGCGCCAATCGCCGGTGTGGCAGGCCGCGCAGGTCAGGCCGATCCAGTTGGCGCCGTCCTTCGGGTCGGTGTCCTTGATGAAGCCGACCGGCAGCACGCCGTCGCTCCAACCGCTCTTGGTCGCCGGCAGATAGCCGTAGCGCGTCAGGCCCTTATGGAAATAGCTCTGGTCCAGCGGCGTGGTCACCGACGGGTCCGGCAGCGCCATGAACCAGTCGTAGGGCATGATCTGCGAGCCCTGGGTGGTGCTGTAGTACCACTGGCGCTCGGCGTCGGTCCAATTTTGGTCCAGGTACCAGTAATCGCCGATCTTTTGCGGCAGGCTGACGGGCACGGGGCGCGGCGTCTCGGTCTGCTGCTCGGCGCAAGCGCTGAGCAGCAGGGTTCCCGCGGCGATGGCGGTAAGCAGGCGGGCGTTCATCCCTTTCGCTCCTGAAGGATGGGTCGGCGGCAGGCCGAGCAATATCCGTCCGAAGCTAATCGCGATAACAACCAAAGAGGTAGAACATCCGATCTGATGCGCCGCGGCGACAATGCAATACCGGATATTCTCCGCATTTACCGCGAGAACATCCATCGCCGCGCCTACGAAGGGATGTTCTCAAAACCGGTTCACGCAATGCGCGCCTGCGAATCGGCGCATTAGCCCCTTCTCAAGTCCAGCGTCATGGGGAACTGCGGGTTGCGCTCCTCCGCCGGGACGGCCATCGGGCCGGGCGTGTGCCCGAACGGGAAGAAGCGGGCGAGCCGCCGGCCCTCCGCCTCGTTGGCGTTGACCGGGAAGGTGTCGTAGTTGCGCCCGCCGGGGTGCATGACGTGGTAGGTGGCGCCCCCGATCGACCGCTCCGCCCAGGTGTCGACGATGTCGAAGATCAGGGGCGTGTGCACGGGGATGGTCGGCTGCAGGCAGGACGGCGGCTGCCACGCCCGGTACCGCACGCCGGCCACGAACTCCCCCTCCATGCCGGTCGGGATCAGCGGCACGCGGCGGCCGTTGCAGGTGATGGCGTAGCGCGCGTCGGTCAGGCCGGTGACCCGCACCTGCACCCGCTCGACCGAGCTGTCCACGTAGCGCACCGTGCCGCCGCCGCCCGGTTCCTCGCCCAGGACATGCCAGGGCTCCAGCGCCATGCGCAGTTCCAGCGTCATGCCGCGCTGCGCCACATGCCCATAGACCGGGAAGCGGAAGTTCATGTGCGGCGCGAACCACGATTCCTCGATGGCGTAGCCGTGGTCCTTCAGGTCGGCCAGCACGTCGGCCAAGTCCTGCTGCACGAAGAAGGGCAGCATGAAGCGGTCGTGCAACTCCGTCCCCCAGCGCACCAGCTTGCCCTTGTACGGCGCCTTCCAGAAGCGCGCGACCAGCGCCCGCATCAGCAGCTGCTGGGTCAGGCTCATCTCGGCGTGCGGCGGCATCTCGAAGGCGCGGAACTCCACCAGCCCCAGCCGCCCGGTGGAACTGTCCGGGGAATAGAGCTTGTCGATGCAGAACTCCGCCCGGTGGGTGTTGCCCTGCACGTCGGTCAGCAGGTTGCGCAACACCCGGTCCACCAGCCAGGGCGGGCAATTCCCCGTCTCCGCCGCCTTGTCGATCTGGTTGAAGGCGATGTCCAGTTCGTACAGCGCGTCGTCGCGCGCCTCGTCCACGCGCGGCGCCTGGCTGGTCGGGCCGATGAACAGGCCGGAGAAGACGTAGGACAGGGCAGGGTGGTTCTGCCAACAGGTGATCAGGCTGCGCAGCAGGTCCGGCCGGCGCAGGAACGGACTGTCCGCTGCCGTGGCGCCGCCCATCACCACATGGTTGCCGCCGCCGGTGCCGCAGTGGCGCCCGTCGATCATGAACTTTTCGGCCCCCAGCCGGGACTGGCGCGCGTCCTCGTACAGCGCGACGGTGTTGCGCACCAGCTCGTCCCAGGAATGGGCCGGGTGGATGTTCACCTCGATCACCCCCGGATCCGGCGTGACGGCGAGCGAGTTCAGGCGCGGATCCTTCGGCGGCTGGTAGCCCTCGATCACCACCGGCATGTCGAGTTCGACCGCCGTGGCCTCGATCTCCGCCAGCATCGCCAGATAGTCCTCCAGCGTGTTCATCGGCGGCATGAACAGGTGGATGCGCCCGTTGCGCGCCTCGCAGGTCAGCGCCGTGCGCACCACCCACCAGGCCGACTTGCCCTCCTCGGGCATTTCGGAGCGCACCTCGGCCATGGCGCGCTGGATGTGTTCCCGGCGTTTGTCGCGGTCACCCCCGTCCGCCTCTTCCCGGACGGCGTGCTGGCGCAGCGGCACCCGGTTCGGCGGCAGCGGCGCCCGCTCCTCGAACGGATCGGTTTCCCAGGAATACGGGTAGTCCTGCGGCGCCACCCAGGGCAGGGAGCCCAGCGGCAGCCGGTAGCCCACCGGGCTGTCGCCCGGCATCAGCAAAAGCCGTTCCTGACGCAGCGGCCAAGGGCTGGACAGCCACACCGGTCCCTGCTGCGTCATCTTGCGGTTGATCGGCAGGGCGAAGCCCACCGGCTCGTTCAGGCCGCGCGCGAAGACACGGGCCAGCCGCGCGCGCTCCTCCTTGTCCTCCAGCTTGCTGTCCAGCGGATCGACGTTGACCGGCAACAGGGATTCGCGGCGCAGGTAGTGCCAGGGATCCTCATAGGCCGCCAGCACCAGCGCCGGGTCCAGCCCCAGCTTCTTCGCCAGCGTGACCAGGAAGGCGCCGGCGTCCTGCGCCGTGTGGCCGTAATCGGTGTCCTCGCGCGCCAGAAGGTCGGCGTTGTTCCACAGCGCCCCGCCGTCGCGGCGCCAGTAGACGGTCATCGCCCAGCGCGGCAGCGATTCGCCAGGGTACCACTTGCCCTGCCCGAAATGCAGCAGCCCGCCCGGCGCGAAGCGGCTCTTCAGCCGGTGGATCAGGTCGGCGGCCAGCTTGCGCTTGTTCGGCCCCAGCGCGGTCGTGTTCCATTCCGCCCCGTCCATGTCGTCGATGGACACGAAGGTCGGCTCGCCGCCCATGGTCAGGCGCACGTCGCCGGCGGTCAGATCCTCATCGATCGTGTGGCCCAGCGCCTCGATCCGCGCCCACTGTTCCGCCGTGTAGGGCTTGGTGACGCGCGGCGCCTCGTAGATGCGGGTGACGGACATTTCGTGCCCGAACTCCACCTCGCACTCGTCCACCAGACCGGAGATTGGTGCTGCCGACGATGCGTCCGGCGTGCAGGCCAGCGGAATGTGCCCCTCGCCGGCCAGCAGGCCCGAGGTCGGGTCCAGCCCGACCCAGCCGGCGCCGGGGAGGAACACCTCGGTCCAGGCGTGCAGGTCGGTGAAGTCGGCCTCCGGCCCCGACGGGCCGTCCAGCGCCTTCTGGTCGGCGGTCAACTGGATCAGGTAGCCGGACACGAACCGCGCCGCCAGCCCCATGTGCCGCAGGATCTGCACCAGCAGCCACGCGGAGTCGCGGCACGACCCGGTGCGTTTGCCCAGCGTCTCCTCGCAGCTCTGGATCCCCGGCTCCAGCCGGATGACGTAGCCGATGTCCTGTTGCAGGCGCTGATTGATGGCGACCAGGAAGTCGATGGTCGGCTTCGGCTCGCGCGAGATGCCCGTCAGATAGTCCGCCAGCAGCGGCCCCGGTTCCTCGACCTCCAGATAGGGGCGCAACTCGCGCTCCAGCCACGGTTCATAGTCGAAGGGGGCCTTGGTCGCCTTCTCCTCCAGAAAGAAGTCGAACGGGTTGATGGCGGCGATCTCGGCGACCAGATCGACCTCGACCACGAATTCCCGCGTCTTCTCCGGGAAGACGAAGCGCGCCTGATAGTTGGACTGCGGGTCCTGCTGCCAGTTCAGGAAATGCTGCTTCGGCGTGACGCGCAGCGAGTAGCTGAGGATCGGCGTGCGGCAGTGCGGCGCCGGGCGCAGCCGGACGATCTGCGGCCCCAGATTGACCAGCCGGTCATAGCGGTAAATGGTTTTGTGGTTGAGAGCGACATGGATCGCCATGGATGCCCACCCGTTGCCTGCCAAAGCCTTTGCCGGTCGAGACAGTTCGTCCCGCGGATCGCGCACGTTAACACCGATGCACACGCGCCGACAGGGTTGTGTTGCGGCGCACAACGCGGATCAGTTGCGCAAAGGTCACATTTTTGCCCGATCACGGGGCGTTGCCATTTACACCTATGATTCCCGCCTTATAAGCATGGATCCTGTTCCATCGAACGGAATGATGGCGCAGGCGCGAGTGAAGGGTGCTTTCCGGGTATGGTGTTGTTGGCGACCACGTCGATGAGCGGCGGTTCCCGCCCGGGCGGTTCGGCCCCCGGCGGCGGTACGCGTGGCGTGGTCACCGGCAAGTACTTCAACTTCAATCCCCTGCCGCCACCGCCGGACATTCTCGGCAATCCGCTCGTCGTTCCCGACCTGCCGACCCACAAACGGCCGAAGGAAGACTGGCGTAGCCGTTTGCAGCGCTTCCTGGCGCGCCTGCACCTCGGCAACCAGTCGGCCCAGACCAAGTTGCGCTGGAAGGTGCAGGACACGGTCGCCTCGGTCATCGCGTCGGTGTCGCCATCGGCCTCCCTGCTGGCCGAGCGCCGGTCCTCCGCCGCGCGCAAGAAATCGACGGCTCCGGTCATCGTGGTGCGCCACCCTTATCACCTGCGCCACGTGTTCGAGATGATTCCGCAGTTGCCCGACGCGCTGGCGCCGGAACGCCGCTTTCTCGAACTGCTGATGGGCCGCATCCTGCGCCGCTACGGCGAGCAGATGGCCTTGATGAAAGGCTCTCCCTTCTCTTTCGAGAACGAAGCGCGGGAATATTTCTTCGCCGGCTTCAAGCTTGAGAAACAGCTCAAGAATGTCACCGGTACCGACGAGCGATTCGCCGCCCTGCAAGCGATTTACGTGAATTATTTTCACGGTCGCAATTACTACTACTATGCGCTGCTGCGCCGGGAAAAATTGGCTCCAGACAACAAACTGTTCATGCTGTTCTCGCGCGCCGTCTATTTCATGGCCCGCGTGGATTGGAACGGGGAGTTCCTGGACAAACCCAACCCGCGCTCCCTGCCGAGCCGCGACGACGTGATGTTCTTCGTTCAGCGTGACAAGACGGTCCTGACGCGCTATCGCAGCGACCAGGATTTCCAGCGGCAGGTCAAGAGCGTGCTGGAAGCATTTCCGGCGTAAGGGTTTCCTCGATGCGGGCTGCGATTTTCCTGGTCTCCGTGCTGATGACGGGCTCCGCGTTCGCGGCGGACGGCACCGCCCCCGATTGCGCGGCGGCCGAGACACCGGCCGCCCAACTCATCTGCCGCGAGGCCGCGCTCGCCGCCGCCGGGGAAAAGCTCGACAGCACCGTGAAGACCTTCGGCGATGCCACCGGCGAGGTTGGCCGCAAGGCGCTCGCCGCCGGTCAGCGCGCTTGGGTTCAGCGCCGCGACGCCGCCTGCCCGGTGACCAGCGCCGACCTTGCCGACGCCAGGAAGTCGAAGGAGCGCGCGGGCTGCCTCCTGCGCCTGACTGCCGAACGGACCAAGGCTCTGGAAGAGCATCTGTCCGCGCGCCGCGCGCCGGTCGCCGACCAGCCGGTGACCGTCACCGACGCCGCTCCGCCGCGCCTGCCGCCGGCTGCGGCCAAGCCGTCGCTTCCGAAGCGCCCGGCCGGCGTCGCCGCCCTCGCCGGCCGCTGGGCCAAGGCCGATCCGCAGACGCGCACCCCCATCGACGACTGCCGCACCTCCTACTTGGAAGTGTCCAAGGACGCGGCGATCCGCTTGAACGACCCGCGCATTCCCAACTTCCCCATCCAGGGGCAATTGGTGCTTACCGACGGCGACCCGGCGCAGGGGCTCGCGTTCGGCGCCGATGGCACCGGCCCCAAGGGGCGACTGCGCCTCGACGCCGCCGAGGCCCCGCGCCTCGACCGCCTGTTCCTGCGCCTGGAGCAGCCGCTGTCCTTCGGCGCCACCTTCGTCCGCTGCCGTTGAAGAAACGCGGCGGCTGAACGAGGGGCTTGCGCCAATAGGTTTCCGGCAGCGGCGCGCCCTTGACCGCCGCCGTCTTGGCGATCTCCGCCATCTGGTCTGAAGCTGGACCAACGGCAGCCAGCAGGCGCTGGTAATGGCGTAGCGAATCACCGCCGGCACGATCCAACCGGCGGTGACGCCATAGCCGACCGAGAGACGGCGAGCCACCACCCCGATGACGAATTGGGAGACGACGGAAGGGGCGGTGAACAGCCAGTCTGCCAGCACGACGTGGAGGGTGATCGCGGCGACCACCTCACTCCACGTTCAACAGGCGCGTCGCCGCTTCGTCGTTCCTTCGCGACCGGCTGTAGTGTTGGAAAAAATGCTATACAAGCCCTAGAGCGTTTGATAAAAGTGTCGCCCACGACGGGACGCGGCGGGTGACCGCCCCGGACGGCGCTATTGGGGGATCGTCTAGCGGTAGGACAGCGGACTCTGACTCCGCCAGCCTAGGTTCGAATCCTAGTCCCCCAACCACTCCTAAAGCCTTGAAAGTCAATTACATAGGCCCGCCATTTGGCGGGCTTTTGTGTTGCATGGCCTTGCGACATGATCCCGTAGTAAGTCTTTGCTTTTTAGAGCCTGTTTGACCAGGTTCGGGTCCCGCCTGTTGGTGACGACAGGAGGAGTGGCCAATGTGGACGGACGAACAGCGTGAGAACTACAAGGATGACGGGCGACGTTACCCCAGCGACCAGACGGACGTGGAGTGGGAGACGATGCGTCCCTTGTGTTCAGGGTCCGACACCTTGACGGTGGATCTGCGGGAGATGGTGAACGCCTGCCTGTACCTGCACAAGACCGGCTGCCCGTGGCGCTACCTGCCGAAGGATTTCGGGTCGTGGCACACGGCTTCCGGGCCGACGGGATTTGGACGGAAGCCGGCGCCTTGCTGACGCGGGCGGTGCGCCGGAAGCGAGATCGTGCGCCCGAACCATCGACCGGGATCCGGGATTCCCAGAGTGTCCCTTCCGGCCCACAGCGTGGCGGGCGCGGTGTGGACGGCAACAAGCGGGTCAAGGGCATCAAGCGTCACGTTCTGATACCGACGGCGCCTGAAGGGTGAGCTGATGTGGTGGACGGCCCTTCCACCTTCTTGAAACGGTGGCAAGCTGAGGTCGTCGAAGACACCATGTGTGGACGGCCCCTCCGGCGCAAGAGGGAAATCCGCACTGACTGGCCGAGAAGGATGCATCCATGTGTCCGG
>JAEZID010000108.1 GCA_023416195.1 Pseudomonadota bacterium
GCGCGCCGTCGTAGGCGGGGTTGCGCGCCAGGATCACGCGGTCGCCGGACACCCAGCGTTCGAACTTGAAGGGTCCGGTGCCGACCGGGGTCTGCTTGTTGGTGGCCGCCGTCTCCGGCGCCACGATGGCGGCATCGCCCGAGGCCATGTGGAACAGGAACAGCCCGTCCGGCCGCGACAGCCTGACCACGACGGTCTGCGGGTCCGGCGTCTCCACCTTGTCGATGGCGGCGAAATAAGCCTTCTGCGCGTTCACCGAATCGGCGGCGCGAGCGCGGTCCAGCGAGAACTTCACATCCGCCGAATCGGCCGCGCTGCCGTCGTGGAACTTGGCGTTCGGGCGCAGGCGGAAGGTGTAGGTCAGCCCGTCCTCGGACACGGTCCAGCTTTTCGCCAATCCGGGAACGACCTTGCCGTCCGCATCGATGCGGGTCAGCGGTTCGAACAGGTTGGCGTAGGTGACCTCGTCGATCGCGGCGGCGGCCCCGGCGGTGGGGTCGAGGTGCGGCGGTTCCAGCCGCATGCCGACCACGAGATCGGTGCGGGCTTGCGGCCATGCGGCGCCCGGCACCAGCGCCAGAGCCGTGGCGGCGGCAAGCGCAAGGCGCTTCGCGCGGTTCAGCATGGCAACGTCTCCCCCATTCTTATGACGGGGGCGATGATGCGGTGCGATGCGCCCAAGTTCAAGGCGCACGAACGCCCCTTATACCGGGAAAGGGACCTTTCGAAACGGAGTGGCCTAATTCAGATTGATCGTCTGTGGAAACGAGAACGGGCTTATGGGCGGCGATGCCGGCGTTAGCGGCCGGTTCCCCCCTGCTGGCGCCATAAACGGCTCGGAGGGGGGACGCACGATCACCGGCTGCTGCGCCAGCACGCTGTCCAGCGCATAGGTGTAGGCGAGATCCGCGCCGAACGCCAACGGCCGATCGAACTGCTGCTTTAGAATCATGTTGCCGAACTGCCCGAAGCCGAGCGAGGCGCTGACCCCCGGCCCACTCTGACCAAGCCCCGCCAGAACACCAAGGCCGGCGGAAATTTGTTTGGTCACATCCTGGTCGGCGGCTGCGCTCGGAACGGTGTTTGCCTCCGTGCCCGGGGTCGTGCTTTTGGGCGCCGGTTCATCGCTGCCTCCTCCGGGCGCTCCGGGAATCTTGGGCAGTTGCTTCACGGTCCGGCCCACCTCCTGCAAAGCCGCCGCCAACGCGACCGCTGTTGCGTTGGAATTTTCGAAATCATAATCCAGTGAACGCGTGTAAAAGACACGGTTTAAAAAGCTAATTTTCGGCGTCGGCGCTGCATCACAATTGTTTTTTTGCTTGGCAAGCATCCGTGCCGTCAAGTGCATCACAAGGCTGTCGAGCATGCGTTTGTCCAGAACCTTGACACCTTCTTCGCTTCGCATGAATTTCTCAATGGCGGGCAACATCAGGTAGGGCGGGATCTGCCATTCCTCCGCCTGAGAGATCCCGACACGCACCGAGGACGAACTTTCGTTCGTCAAGCCCAGCAGTCGGCCCAACCCACCCCCGGCCCCCAGAGTCGCCCCAAGCGCCACCTTTGAAACCCGCCCAACGGTGAAGGTGGGAAAGGCCGTCATGCGCAGCCGGGTGAAGGGGCGGGACTGACCGTCGTCCAGAAAGATTGCATCATTGGCCGGCGTGGAGGCGTTTGTGGGCGACGCATTGGCGGGTTTGTTCCTGGCTTTCGCGCCCTGCTGTCCGGACTGCTTGTTCCCATCCTTGTCGGCCTGGGTTTCGGCCGGAACACGGGGAAGCATGGGACGGGCTGCGTAGGCGTCCTGGTTCAAGGCACGCATGCGCGATGGGCTGATGGAGCCAACCAGCACCGATGTCGGGAATTTGGAAATCTCATCGCCATTGCAGGGATCTTCAACGGTGAGATAGATGTCTCCCGGATAGAAATCCTCACGAATCGGATAGATGGCGCTGATCCCAAGATTCTCGAAGGACTCGCCCCATGTCTGGCGAACATTGATCTCTCCAGGATCGGCGGCGCAGCCGGCGACGGGCAAAGTCGCTGTGATGAGCATCGCGCGCAAAGTCTTGGTGCAGCATTTTCCCATGTAAGCCTCCCTGCCCAATCCAGCTGAGCACTGGGCGCGGGCGTGTCGCCGCGCTCAATCGCGCGAATTTGTTTTTTTTCTTTATCGTATCAGGAGATATATAGGCATCAACCACACTTAATGGACTATGATTTTCGGCGAAATTCGCGACGGGCGGAACCCTGCGTCGTGCGGGCCGGAGGCTTCGAGAATAAAATGAAGAAAGGGGCGGTGGCGCGTCAGCGGGCCGACACCGTCGGACGCGCCGCACGCGTCACGCGATGCCCGCAGGCTTGGAAAGAGGGGATTTCAGAAGCGGGCGGTGCCCGCCTCAGCAGCCCTCGGCCATGTCGTAGATGGCGTCCATGTCGGCGATCAGGACCTTGTTCCCTTCCTGAAGGGAGATCACCCCGGCGGTCTTCAGCTGGGTGAAGGTGCGGCTGACGGTTTCGGTGGTCAGGCCCAGGTAATCGGCGATGTCCGCACGGCTCATCGGCACGTAGACCGGGTTCTCCTTGTGCCCGCGCCGGGCGGCGCGCTGCGACAGCATCAGGAGGAAGGAACAGATCTTCTCCTTCGCCGTCTTGCGGCCGAGCAGAAGCATCTGGTCCTGCGCCGCCGCCAGCTCGTTCGACGCCATGGAGAAGAGGCGGCGCTGCATCTTCGGGAACTCGTCCATCAGCGCGTCGATCTTCTTGCGCGGGAAGCGGCAGAGGGTCGATCCGGTGACGGTTTCCGCCGTGTAGGCGTAGCTCTCGTTCACGGCGAGCCCGAGGAAGTCTCCGGTCACCAGAAAACCGGTGATCTGCCGCCGGCCGTCGGGCAGCAGCTTGTACAGCTTCACCGTGCCGGCGGTGACGTTGTAGAGCGCGTCGGCGGCGTCGCCCTCGCTGAACAGGGTCTGGCTGGCCTCGACGCGGATGGTCTGGAGGATGTCGGCAAGACGGCGCAGTTCTTCCGGGTCCAAGGCGGCGCAGACCGTCAGGCTGCGGACGGGACAGGCCCCACAGGGGTTCATCTCGCTTGTCGCGCCCTTTTCGCGGGCGCGACCCATGTCGAAGGGTGGCATGGCATGACCCAGCCCTAGCCGTGCATGGGCTCCATCATGGTCATTATCGTTCCGTTTCGCAACCGTGCTCGCATCAGCCTTTGCCGATTTGTCATAAAACCGGCGGGACTACGGACCTTTCGAGGGGGGCTCCGCCCGTTCGGGCGGGACGGGCTGCTGCGGGCGCGCCGGCTCGTCGTCGAACAGGATGCGGTGGGCGGCGCCGTCCAGATCGTCAAACTGACCCGACTTCAGAGCCCACAGGAACGCGCCCAGGCCCAGAAGACCCAGGCTCAGCGCGATCGCGATCAGATACAGAAGCTCGGTCATTGATCAGATCCTTGGCCACGGCGCCACGGCTGAGCCGCAACGCGTTGGCGATGACGATAAGCGACGAGGACGACATCGCCAAGGCGGCGAGCAGAGGAGTCAACAGCCCGGCCACCGCCAGAGGCACGGCGAACAGGTTGTAGACCAGCGCGATGCCGAAATTCTGCTTCACCAGCCGGCCGGAGCGGCGGGCGACCTCGAACGCCTCGACGATGGGGCGCAGGTGGCGGC
>JAEZID010000041.1 GCA_023416195.1 Pseudomonadota bacterium
CTCGTCGACGGCCCAGTCCCGGCGGTCGAACCGGATGCCCAGCGCCCGCGCCCGCCCGCGCCATTCGGCGTGCACGGCCTCGCGGTCGGCCGGCGCCTTCCGGGTCCGGCTTTGCAGGGCGGCCCGCTGGCGCTCCGCCGCGGTCGCCGTTTCGCGGGTCAGGCCCCGCTGCGCCAGCCGCTCGGCGATCTGTCCGCTGCGCCGGCTGAACCCTTCGAGCTGCTTTCGGCTGATGTGCGCCAGCTCGAAATTCCCGTCCCGCTCATGGCGGAGCTGGTAGCCGAGCCTTTGCAGCTCCGCCGCCAGTTCGGCGTTGTAGACGGCGCCGAGGTAGCGGGTGGTCTTGACGATCTCGTCGTTCTTCAGCGCCCGCCATTGCCCGTCGGCGCGCCGGGTCAGGTTCATGACAACGGCGTGGGTGTGAAGCTGGGGGTCCTGCTCGCGGCTCGTCTCGTGGCGGAACTTGGCCACGATCAAGTTGCCGGTGGTCTCGATCCGGGTCTTGCCGGCGGTCTTCTGGCGGGTCTGGGCGCACTCCTCGGTGTGTTCCAGCGCCTTGGCGACGGCGCGGTCGTGGGCGGCGACGATGCCGGCGTCGCCATGGACGAGGGCCTGCAGCGACACGCTTTTCGGTGCCGAGAAGGTAAGGTCGAGGCCGATCCGCGTGTGGCTGTCCTGGCGCGTGGCGCCGCGGCTGCTCGGCGTCTGGCCGTCGACCCGCCCGGCCAGCAGCTCGCGGAAGCGCTCGTCGTCCACGGCGCCGGACAGGCCGAGGGCCTCGGCCCCCCGTCCCTGCCACTGGTGAGCCTTGCCGTCCTTGGCGTAGTAGTCGTCGGCGCCGTCGCCGTAGTAGTTGGCGACGCGGCCGACGCTCTGGCGGGTCAGGACCTTGTGGCTGAGCATCAGAAGGTGCTCTCCTCGAAGGCGGGCACACGGTCGGCAAAGCGCTTCACCGCGATGTGGACTTTGGCGATCGGGCGGTCGCCCGCGAAGCCGACGTAGCCGGTCAGGTCCGGCAGGGCGGCGATCTCCGCCGGCAGGACGACGCGTTCGCACACCCGCTCGGTGGAGCGGCTGGTGCTGGTCAGGTCGCCGGTGTTGCGGCTGAAGCGGTCGCGCTCCACCTCGTGCTCGCCCAGCGACAGGCTCATGTCCTCGTTGGTCCTGGGATCGGTGCGCGATCCCCCGAGGACGGCCAGCGAGCGGAAGCAGGCGCGGAGGGGCTGCGCCTCGTGCCGGCCGTACACGTCCTCCAGCTGGGAGGTCGATTGCAGGCCGGCGACGACGCGCAGACCGTGCTTGCGCCCCTTGGTCAGCGCGTCCTCCAGGCTGGGGAGCTTTTCCAGGGAGGCCAGCTCGTCCACGAACAGCCACAGGCGGCGGTTGCCGTCCTCCGGCAGGGACAGGACGGAGGTGCAGAGGACGTCCACCCAGGCGGAGACCAGCGGCTTCAGCGCCTCGCCCATGTCCTCGCGCCACGTGATGTAGAGGTTGCCGGCGTCCGGGTTCTCCAGCCAGCGGCGCAGGCTGAACTCCCCCTCGGGCGTGTTCAGGTGCTCGGGCAGCTTGTCGGACAGCACGAAACGCGCCGACGACAGCGCCTTGCTGGCCTCGCTCGATCCGACGAACAGGGATTCGGCGACCGTGCCGGCGAGGAACGCCTTCAGCGCCTCGGGGTCGGCGATGGTGGTCCAGTGGAACAGCGCGCGCATCGATGGATTGCCCATCAGCGCCAGCTTGCGCGCGGTCTCCCGCAGCAGCAGGCGGCCGTAACCGGCCCACTCCTCGGCCTCCTCGGTCCGGCCGCGCGGAACGAGCGACAGGGCGTAGCGCTGGAAATCGTAGTCGTTGCGGATCTCGTTGAAGAAGGACCAGCCCTGGCTGCGCCGGTCGTAGGGGTTGAGGATCACGTCGTTCGGCCGGCCGAACTTCGACAGCATGTCGGCGTTGGGGTCGACGACGATGGTCCGGTCGCCGCGCAGCAGCGCCGAGAAGGCCAGCTCGCGGAGCAGCACCGACTTGCCGGTGCCGGTCGAACCGTTGACCAGGAGGTGCGGCGGCTCGACGCTGCGCGGCATGGGGATTCCGGCGACCGAGACCTGGGGGTCCTTCTCCCGCGTCAGGCGGCGCAGCCGGTCGGCGCTGACGATGCGGGTTCCCCGCAGGAAGCGGCGGAAGGGGGCGCCGCCGAACTCCGACCGGCCGAGCAGCGCCACCAGCCACAGGAGGAGGATGGCGGCCAGCAGCCCGCCGGCCGCGGCGGCGAGCAGGACCGGCTTGGTGTGGGTCTGCTTGGCGATCTCCCAGAGCGCCAGGATCTTCGGCGATCCCAGCATCTCGGTCTTGCGGACGGCGGTGATCCAGGCCAGGGCGGGCAGGAGCACGACGAGAAGCGCGCCGAGCCGCCGGCTGTCGTCCGGGTGCATCAGCGCTTCCCCTCGCCCGCCTGCCAGATGTCGAAGCCGAGCCGCCGCAGTTCCGACTGAACGACCTTCATGCGGTCCGGGCCGGCGATGGCACGGAGCAACAGCGCAATTTCCAGGAGCAGGCCCCAGTCATGTTGCGGGGCCTCGGCGCCGCGATCCTGCATGCCCTCGACGGCGTCGCGGATGGCGCCGAGGTCGGCGTCCACCGCGCGGCGCAGCGCCGCCAACTCGCCGCGGGTGTCGCCCTCGCCTTCCAGCCGTTCGCGCAGATAGGTGCCGAGCGGCTTGCCGGCCGCCTCGGCCTCGCGTTCCAGAATGAACTGCTTTTCCGGGCTCAACCGGACCTGAATGGGGTTGCGACACGCCCGGCACCGGAACGCGCGGCCTGCGCTGGAGGCGGTTCTCGAAGCGCGCAAACGGGGCGAGACGGGCGACGCCTACCTGGGCCGGTCGCGGCCACTGTTCAGAAAAGATCGGAGTAGCGGAGCGTGAAAGTCGCTGTGATCAATTTTTCCGGCAACGTCGGCAAGTCCACCATCGCCAAGCACCTGCTGTTGCCCCGCATCAAGAACGCGGAGTTCGTCGCCGTGGAGTCCATCAACGCCGACGAGGGCGACGGCGAGGCGGTGCGCGGCAAGCAGTTCGGCCAGCTCCAGGAACAGCTCCTGATGATCGACGCCGCGGTTATCGACATCGGCGCGTCGAACGTCGAGGACTTCGTGAAGCTCATGCAGCAGTACCGTGGCTCGCACGAGGATTTCGACCTGTTCGTCGTGCCGGCGGTGAAGGACAGCAAGCAGATTCGGGACACCATCGCCACGATTCAGGCGCTCGCCGCGATGGGCGTGCCGCCGAAGAAGATCAAGGTGGTGTTCAACAAGCTGGAATCGGACGAGACCGTCGAAGGGGCGTTCTACCCGCTGGTCGCCTTCCACGAGGACACCAAGGCCTTTTCGCTCAAGCCGGAGGCGGCGATCCAGTATTCCGAGCTGTACCAGAAGCTGCGCACCTTCAAGACCACGATCCCCGACCTGCTGGCCGACCCGACGGACCACAAGGCGACGCTGCGCGAAGCGAAGACGCCGGACGAGAAGGCGCGGGCGGCGGCGATGATCTCCATGCGGCGGCTGGCCGGCTGGGCGCAGGAGAACCTCGACGCGGTGTTTGCCGCGATCCGGCGGTAAAGCCCACCATGGGACCCCCGCAGACGACGCGCGAGGCCCTGCTGGCGGAGCTGCTGGGGGACGTGGCGGGCCTGCTCGAACGGGTGGAAGCCCTGCACGCCTCCCTGCCCGCGACCGCCGAGCAGTCGGCGGCGCGGATGGCGGCGGCCGGAGAGCGGGTCCGCGCGGACCTGGGGCGGCAGAACGACGGCGTGGTGCAGGCGCTCCAGAAGGTCGCCCGCGAGGCGCGGGAAGCCGCCGGCGTGGTCAACGGCTCGGCGCGGCGTTTTGCCCTTCTGGCCCTCGCGACGGGCCTGGGCGCGGGGGTATTGGGCGGCGCCCTCGGCGGCCTGCTGCTGAGCCGGTATGTGTTCGGGGTCTGAGAGCCTGTCCTGAAAGATTATTTCCGGGCGAGCCGCCGGAGCATGAGGCGGATCATGGCGGTGCGGATGAAGGCAACGGAGGTGCGGAGGTACTGCTCGTAATGGCGTACGAGTCGGCGGCACCGC
>JAEZID010000062.1 GCA_023416195.1 Pseudomonadota bacterium
GCGCCCGAGGTCGCCATGTTCATCTGCCCGAAGGCGGAGAAGATGTTGAAACCCGCCATGTTCAGCAGCGCGACGCCGAGCAGCGGCCAGCGCTCCCCGCGCGGGATGGCGAGGGATTCGCCGCGCAGGCGCGCGAAGGCGAACAGCACCGCCGCCCCGACCGCGAAGCCGATGCTGCGCAGCGTCCAGGGCGGAATCTGCGACAGCACGATTTTGACGGAGGGCCAGTTCAGCCCCCAGCACACGCTGATCAGGAGGACCAGCGTCAAGTCCAGCGCCCGTGCGCGGCTGATCATGGCGGGAGGCTTTCGTCAGAAGTTCACGGCGTCGCCGCCCTTGAGGTCCAGCATCGCGCGCGCCTCGTCCGGCGTGGCGATCTCCAGCGCGAGGCCCTCGATCAGCTTGCGGACGATGGACACCTGTTCGGCGTTGGAGGCGGCGAGGCGGCCGGGGCCGGCCCACAGATTGTCCTCCAGCCCGACGCGGACGTTGCCGCCCAGCGCCAGCGACTGCGTCGCGATGGGCATCTGGTTGCGCCCGGCGCCCAGCACCGACCAGACATACTGGTCGCCGAACAGACGGTCGGCCGTGCGCTTCATGTGCATCACGTCCTCCGGGTGCGGGCCGATGCCGCCCAGGATGCCGAACACCGACTGCACGAACAGCGGCGGCGTCACCAGCTTGCGGTCCAGGAAATGGGCCAGCGTGTAGAGGTGCGAGATGTCGTAGCACTCGAACTCGAACCGTGTGCCGTTGCCGGCGCAGGTCCGCAGGATGTGTTCGATGTCCTTGAAGGTGTTCTTGAAGACCAGATCGCGGCTGCCTTCCAGGTAGGTCCGCTCCCAGTCGTGCTTGAAGTCCTGGAAACGCTCCAGCATCGGGAACAGGCCGAAGTTCATCGTGCCCATGTTGAGCGACGCGACCTCCGGCTGGAAGTGGGCGGCGGGGCGTAGCCGGTCCTCCACCGTCATGGTCGCGCTGCCGCCGGTGGTGATGTTGACCACCGCCTTGGTCGCCTGCTTGATGCGCGGCAGGAAGCGGGAGAACAGGTCGGGGTCCTGCGTGGGCCGGCCGGTTTCCGGGTCGCGGGCGTGCAGGTGGACGATGGCGGCGCCGGCCTCCACGGCGGCGATGGCCTCCGCCGCGATCTGGTCGGGCGTCACCGGCAGGTGCGGTGACATGCTGGGCGTGTGGATGGAGCCGGTGATCGCGCAGGTGACGATCACCTTGCGGCCGGCCTTCTTGCCGGCCTCGTTCTGGGGCGCCATGATTTCTCCCTTGGGAATCCGTGGATTGGGTTTCGTTGCCGCTCGACCCAACCTACGATTGTTATTTCTTGTTCAGATCACGGCTTCGATCAGGAAGGGACCGCGCTGGCGCAGCGCCGCTTCCAGAAGGCGGTTGAACGCCGCCATGTCGGTGGCGCGGCCACCCTCCACCCCCATGCCGCGGGCGAGGCCGACCCAATCCAGGTCCGGGTTGCCGATGTCCGTGCAGGCGCGGGCGTTGCGGCCGGGCTCCGTGAAGCCGAGATTGCCCAGCTCCCATTGCAGGATGCCGTAGCGGCGGTTGGCGAAGACGACGGTCACCACGTCGGCCCGCTCGCGCGCCTGGCTCCACAGGGCTTGCAGCGTGTACATGCCGCTGCCGTCCGCCTGGAGGTTCACCACCTTGCGGTCCGGGCAGGCGACCGCCGCGCCCAGCGCCAGCGGCATGCCGATGCCGATGGAGCCGCCGGTGATGGTCAGCCAGTCGTGCGGCCGGGCGCCCGTGCAGGGGGTGTAGGTCATGGGGCTGGAGGAGATGGCCTCATCCACCACGATGGCGCCTTCCGGCAGCAGGGCGGCCAGCGACTGCCCAACCGCGTCGGCCGTCAACGCGCCGGTGGCGGGAGCGGGGAGGGCGAGCCCCTGAACGACCGGCGCGGCCGTGCCGCCGACCGCATCGGCCAGCCAGCCCAGCGCCGCCAGCGCGTCGGTGCCCGGCGGGGCAACGTTGTGGATGCGGCAGCCCTCGGGCGCGAGGCGGCTGGGCTTGCCCGGATAGCCGAAGAAGCCAACCGGTTCCGTCGCCCCGATCAGGACGATGTGCGCCGCCCCGGCCAGCGCCGCGAGGCTGAGGTCGATGGGGTAGGGGAAGCGCTCCACCGGCACGCGGCCGGCGCCGCGCGTGATGCGCGTCGCGCCGGTGTGGGCGTAGAGCTTGGCGCCCGTCGCCGCCGCGATCCGGCCGGCGAGCGCCAGACCGGCCTCGGACGTCGCAGCGCCGTTCAGCATCACCACCACGCGCTGCCCGCTGCGCAGGGCCTCGGCCGCGCTGCGCAGGGCGTTTTCGTCCGGCGCGGCCGGGGCGGGGGCGTCCACCCGGATCGGCTCGACCGCCGGGGCATCGTCCCAGGAGGAGTCCGACGGCAGGATCAGCGTCGCCACGCCGCCGGGCGGGGTCAGCGCGGCGCGGATCGCGTCCGCCGTGTCGGCGGCGATGGACGCGGCATTGGGCACCGTGCGCACCCAGGCCGACATCGGCGCCGCCAGCGCCGCCACGTCCGAGGTCAGCGGGGCATCGACAGGACGGTGCCACGTCGCGTGGTCGCCGACGATGTTGATCATCGGCACGCGGGCGCGCTTCGCGTTGTGCAGGTTGGCGAGGCCGTTCGCCAGCCCCGGCCCCAGATGCAGCAGGGTCGCCGCCGGCTTGCCGGTCATGCGGGCGTAGCCGTCCGCCGCGCCGGTCGCCACCCCTTCGAACAGCGTCGGCACGCAGCGCACGCCGGGCCGGGAGTCGAAAGCCGCCAGCGCGTGCAGCTCCGACGTGCCGGGGTTGGCGAAGCAGGCGTCCACGCCGTTCGCGACCAGGGTGCCGACCAGAATCTCCGCGCCGATCATTGCGTTTCCTCCCCAAAGCCGTCCAGGAAGCTCGCCAGATTGGCGGCGAGCGCGTCGCAATCATAGCCGCCTTCCTGCACCAGCACGGTCGGCAGTCCGGCCCCGGCGATCTTGCGGCCCAGCCGCGCGAAGCCCGGCGTGGTCACCTTGAAGAAGGCCAGCGGGTCGCCGATGAAGGTGTCGAAGCCCAGCGACAGCACCAGCACCTCCGGTCCGAAGGCGGCGATCTGGGCGAGCGCCTGGTCCACGGCGTCGAGGAAGGTCGATTCATCCGTGCCCATCGGCAGCGGGATGTTCAGGTTGCTGCCCAGGCCGCGCCCGGTGCCGCGCTCGTGCGCGTAGCCGGCGAACCAGGGATAGAAGTTGTTGGGATCGCCGTGGATCGACACGAACAGCACGTCGTCGCGGTCGTAGAAGATCGCCTGCGTGCCGTTGCCGTGGTGCACGTCCACGTCGAAGACGGCGACGCGCGGCGCGCGGCCCTGCGCCGCCAGGATCGGCAGGGGCGCCTGCGCCGCCACGGCG
The DNA here is from genome assembly GCA_023416195.1 of Pseudomonadota bacterium. GTDB lineage: Bacteria > Pseudomonadota > Alphaproteobacteria > Azospirillales > Azospirillaceae > Azospirillum. Next base: position 3,411 of record JAEZID010000062.1, read on the forward strand.
GCGGTGTTGATGTAGCAGAAGCCCCCGGCCATGTCGCGCGAGGCGTGGTGCCCCGGCGGCCGGCACAGCGCGTAGGCCGCCCGCTCCGCTCCGCTCGCCACCAGCATCGCCGCGTGCGCCGCCGTGTCGGCGCCGGCGCAGACCGCCTCCCAGGTGCCGGGACCGATGGGGCAGGCGGTGTCGGCCATGTGCCAGCCGGCCTGCCCGACGATGCCCGTGGGATACTCCGCCATGTCGGTGTTGCGGTGGACGTTGGGGATGATGACCTCGGCCGTGTCGGGCAGGACCGACCAGCGGTCGTAGGCCGTCTCCAGGAAGCGCAGGTAATCGGCGGAATGGACGGCCGCGCGCGGGCCGGCGCCGTAGGAGGGCGGCTCCTCGACGGTCACCCCGCGCTGTCGCAGGGACCCGACGAGGGCGTCCGCCCGCTCCGGCTTTTCCGGACAGGGCTTCACTTGGCCGCGCACCAGATAGGTGGGCGGGCGGTGGCGCAACTGCGCCTCGGCGAAGACGTAACGCATCGGCGTTCCTCTCAGAGCGCGGTCGCGAGGATGGCGTCGGCCAGGACGGCGCAGCCGGCGGCGGCGTGGTCGGGGTGGATGTTCTCCGCCTCGTTGTGGCTGAGCCCGCCTTCGCAGGGGATGAAGATCATGGCGGTCGGCACCTTGCGGGCGACATAGACCGCGTCGTGCCCGGCGCCGGACACGATGTCGCGGTGGCTGAGGCCCCGCCGGACGGCGGACTCGCGCACCCGCCCGACCAGATCCGGCGCGAAGGGCGTGGTGGGGAAGGCCCAGAAGTCGGTCAGCTCCAGCCCCAGCCCGCGCTTATCGGCGATGGCGGCCAGACGCTCGCGCAGCATGGCGTCCATGCGGGCAAGATCGTCGGCGTCGGGGTTGCGCAGGTCGATGGTGAACCAGACCTTGCCGGGGATGACGTTGCGGGAATCCGGCTCCGCCCGGATGCGGCCGATGGTGGAGCAGGCGTCGCCGCCGACCTCCAGCGCGATGGCCTCGACCGCCTCCATCATCACGGCGGCACCGGCCAGCGCGTCGCGGCGCATGCGCATCGGCGTCGGGCCGGCGTGGGATTCGCGGCCGGTCACCGTCGCCTCGTACCAGCGCTGGCCCTGCGCGCCGGTGACGACGCCGATCTGGAAGCCTTCGGCCTCAAGAACCGGCCCCTGCTCGATGTGCGCCTCGAAATAGGCGCCCATGGCGTGGCCGGTGACCGGGGTGGTGCCCTTGTAGCCGATGCGCGCCAGCTCGTCGCCCAGCCGCAGGCCGTCGTTGTCGCGGATGTCCAGAACCTGATCGAGCGTGAAGACGCCCATGGCGGCGCCGGACCCCAGCATGGGCGGCGAGAAGCGGGCGCCTTCCTCGTTCGTCCAGACGATCAGGTCGATGGGGGCGTCCGTCTCGATGCCGTGGTCGTTGAAGGAGCGGATCACCTCCAGCCCGGCCAGCACGCCGTAGATGCCGTCGAAGCGGCCGCCGGTCGGCTGGGTGTCCAGATGGCTGCCGGTGCAGACGGCGGGGCGATCCGGGTTGCGGCCCGGCCGGCGGGCGAAGATGTTGCCGACCTCGTCCACCGTCACCGTGCAGCCGGCCTCCTCGCACCAGGACACGAAAAGGTCGCGCCCCTGTTTGTCGAGGTCGGTCAGCGCCAGCCGGCACAGGCCGCCCTTCGGCGTCGCGCCGATCTTGGCAAGCTCCATCAGGGTCTGCCACAGGCGGTCGCCGTTGATGCTCAGCTCAGACATGGTCCCTATCCCGATTCAGAAATGCTTGTTGTCGTTGTGCGTGTTGCTGCTGTGCCTGTTGCCGCTTCTGGCGGACGAGCGCGCGCAGGGTTCCGACCGTGGGCAGGGCCACGCCCGCGCGCTTCGCCAGTTCCAGCGGCGCGTCGAGCACCGCTTCGATTTCCGTTCGGCCGCCCACCGTCAGGTCCGGCCGGATGCGGCCGGGCTGCTGGGCGAGCGTCCACCCGTCGTCCGGATCCACCGTGACGGGGGCGCCCAGGCGGGCGGCCAGCCCGGACAGCTCCTCCGCCACCGCCGCCAGGACGGGGTGCAGGTCCGGGTGCCGGGCGATGTCCTGAGCCGGCAGGCCGGTCACCAGCCCCAGCGTCCCGAAGGCGAGCGGGGCGAGCAGCGCGCCCCACACCTCCGCCCGGATGTTGTCGGCCACCGGGGCGTTGAAGCCGGCCGCTCCGAACAGGGCGGCGAGGTCGCCGCACCCGTCACGCGCCCGCCCGACCGCCGGCCCGAGCGCGAGGCGCAGGCCGCCCAGATGCCGCAGATAGTTCGGCGTGCGGCGCTCCACCGCGATGCGCGGGACGGCGCCGACGATGCGGTCCGCCGGGATGGCGTTCCACAGCAGCCCCCGCGGATCGACGGAGGCGAGCGGCCCCGCCTTCCCCGGCCCGCCCGCCGGATACCACCAGGGAACGCCACCGACCACCGGCACCAGCCGCGTGTTCCGCCCAAGCAGCGGAAGCAGCAGTTCCAGAACCTCCGGCAGGGCGAAGGCGGGAACCGCCAGGATCACCGCGTCCTGCGGGCCGAGCGACAGGGTGTCGTCGGTGACCGGCGGGCTGACGGTGATCGGACCGGCCGACGGTCCTTCGACCGTCAGCCCCTCCCGCCGCAGGGTGTCGAGCGTCCGGCGCCGGGTGACCAGGGGGACCGTCAGGCCGGCGGCGTTCAGCCGCGCGGCGATGAAGCCTCCAATCGCGCCGGCTCCGATGACCGCTACCTTCATGAGATGGCCTTCATGCGCTGTTCCGCACGGGCGCGTGGCGCCGCGACGCCGCCACCACGTCCTCCGGCAGGGTCCAGCCCTTGCCGGGAATGGCGTCGAGCAGCTGGCGGGTGTAGGCGTGCTGCGGGTTGCCGAACACCTCGCGGGCCGGGCCGATCTCCACGATGCTGCCCTTCTGCATGACCGCGATGGTGTCGCAGATCTGGGCCGCCACGCGCAGGTCGTGGGTGATGAACAGCATCGACAGGTTCAGCCGGTGCCGCAGCTCCTCCAGAAGGTCGAGCACCTGCGCCTGCACCGACACGTCCAGCGCCGACACCGGCTCGTCCGCGATCAGCAGCTTCGGTTCCAGCGCCAGCGCGCGGGCGATGGAGATGCGCTGGCGCTGCCCGCCGGAGAATTCGTGCGGGAAGCGGTCCGCCGCCGAGGCGTCGAGCCCGACCAGCTTCAGCAGGTCCTTCGCCTTGTCCAGCGCCCGCTTGCGGTCCTCGCCGAAGGCCACCGGCCCCTGCGTGATGATGTCCCCCACCGTGTGGCGCGGGTTCAGCGAGGCGTAGGGGTCCTGGAAGACCATCTGCACGTGCCGCCGGTAGGGCCGGAAGGCCGGGCGGGAGAGGGAGAGCAGGTCCACGCCTTCGAACAGGATCTTGCCCGAATCCGGCTTGATCAGGCCGACGATGGAGCGGCCCAGCGTCGATTTGCCGGAGCCGGACTCGCCGACCAGCCCGACCGTCTCGCCCTCGTGAATGGTCAGCGACAGGTTGTTGCCGGCCACCACCGTGCGGCCCGGCCGGAACA
>JAEZID010000082.1 GCA_023416195.1 Pseudomonadota bacterium
ACCGCCCTGGAAGCGCACCACGACGTCGGCCCGGCTGGACAGCCAGTCGACGATCTTGCCCTTGCCCTCGTCGCCCCACTGGGCGCCGACCACCGCCACGTTGGCCATGTGTGTCTCCGCAGAAAAAGAAATCAGTGCATCGCGGCCCTTCCCGATGAAGGGCCGGGGATTAGCCTACTCCAGAGGCTTCACCGCCCCGCCGGCCAGAACATGGCCGCAACCGAGACGCTTGGCCTCCGCCGCCGGGTCGGCCGCCGGGGACAGCCCCGCCACGGTCGCCCAGCCCTCGGCGCGCAGCTTCTCCGCCGCCGCCCACGACGTGCCATGCGGCACGTAGACGCGCTGGACCGCCGCGGGCGCCGGAACGGCGCGCAGCAGCGTGTCCATGTACAGGGTGAAGCCGGTGGCCGGTTCGCCTTCCTCCTCGGCTTCCCAACGGGCGCCGGCGCGGTAGCGCCCGCCCGCCCCCAGCTCGCCGCGCACGTCGCGCGCGAACAGGGTGAAGCTGAGGCCGGTCTGGTACTCGAACCCGCGATGCTCGACGAGATCGATGGTGATGGTCAGGTCCGGCCGCGCGGCGCGCAGCAGGCGCAGCGCCTCGGTCAGGCGGCGGCGGTCCTTCTCGGCGGCGTCCGGCAGCGGCAGCGCGGCCAGCGTCTCCATGGCGCGCTCCGCCGGGCCCGACGCGGTCATCAGCCGGTGCAGCAGATCGGCGGCCGGTCCGCCCACCGCCGCGACGGCGGCGGCGTCCTTCTTGTCGAGCGCCACGCGCAGCGCGCGCGTCTCATCCTCGCCAAGACCCAGCCCCTTGCAGACCAGCGGCACCATGGTCGGCACGCAGAGGTCCACCGACAGGTGCTGGACCCCAACGCCTTCCAGCGCGTGCGCGGCCAGCAGGATCACTTCGGCATCCGCGTCGGCCTCCAGCGGGCCGATCAGCTCGACGCCGACCTGGGTGAACTGCCGCTCTGGACGCAGCTGCGACCCCTTCACGCGCAGCACCTGCCCCGCGTAGCACAGGCGCACCGGCCGCGCCTCGTTCTTCAGGCGGGTGGTGGCGATGCGGGCGATCTGCGGCGTGATGTCGGCGCGCACCGCCCTCATCCGCTGCGACAGCGGATCCATCAGCCGGAAGGTCTGCTTGGCCATGGCGGCGCCGGAGCCGGACAGCAGATTGTCCTCGAACTCCACCAGCGGCGGCTTGACGCGCTGATAGCCGTGAGCGGTGAACTCCGCCAGCAGGCGCTCCACCGCGGCCGCTTCATGCGCCGCTTCGGGCGGCAGCACGTCGTGCAGGCCGGCGGGCAGCAGGGCGGAGCTCATGGGATCGGCGGGCATGGCCTGATGTCGTCTCGTGAGGAATCATCGTGCGGGCGGCAAAGCGGACGCACGGAGCGGGTCAATACCCGACACCCGCCCCCCATGCAAACGGAAAAGCCGCGCGGGAACCCAGCCAACCGGCTTCGACATGGCTCGGCGCCTCAACAGGCAAACATTCAGACACGAAAGCCCCACCGGCCGTTTCCGACCGATGGGGCTGTCCTGCGTCCGAACGGCGTTCCTTACGAGAAGCCGCTGACATCCACATGCGGCATGTTGTTCATGGCGTCGAAGGCGCTGGCCACCGCTCCCACGTCCGTCCAGGTCCAGAAGGCGGTTGCCGCGCTGGAAACACCGTAGACATCCTGCACGGCATTGATGACCTCGTTGGCCGCGATGCGGCCGTCATCGTTCAGGTCGACCTTCTCCATGATGCCGACCACCCGATCCACGGCGGCGTCACGGTCGGTGACGAAGGTCGCGCTGTTCGGATCCAGCGCGTAAACCCCGACCACGGCATCTCCCAAGGCGTCCGTGTCGATCACGTAGTTCGTATCGTCGCTCATCGCGTTGGCCCACCCCGCCGTGGTGGAGCGCAACAGGGCCGCCTCGCCACCGCCTTGCGCGGCGAGAGCTTCGCCGAGCGTCGGATTGCCGGACAGAAACGGCCTCGTCGCCCCCTTCACGTCGACCCCGAACACCTGCTCGTAGTAATCGCCGGTCAAGCTCTTCCCGGTTTCCTGACGGAAGATGTCCGCATGGTTCTTCCAGAAGCCCGGCGTCTGCGCCTGCCCGTCACCGTTCGGCGGCGGCTCATCCTCGCAGGGAGGAAGGTCCAGCAGATACCCGGCGGTCTTGGCGCTTCCCTCTCCACCGTCCGTCGATTGCACCCGCACCCACCAGTCGGTGTTCTCCAGCAGCAATTCGGCATCGAGATCGGTGTCGGCCTTGGTGATGAGGAAGCTGGCCCCTTGGACGATGCCCTCGCCGGATCCAACATCGCTGAATTTGATGCCGATGTCGTAGGGCTCGTCCGACCCACCGCCGCTGGTGTTGAAGCCAGGATCGAGCGGACCGCCGTCGCTGACCTGATTGGCTCCGATGACATAGGTCGGGGTGTATGTGCTCAGCGTCCCGTTGGCGGTCGATCTCTGGATGTCGACAATCTGCAAACCGGAAACGGCATCGTTCTGTATGTCAAAGGCGACACCGATCATGTCCTCGGTCCCGGAATTGGAACCAGGATCTATCGATAGGGACACCTTTATATCTTTGTATCCGTCCCCATTGAAATCTTGACAATACTGAAATGTAGCGTTAATTTTTTCATCTGTAGATCCAAGTTTCTCACCAAACGTCGTGCTGTAGGTCGTCATGGCCTTTCTCCCCGACTTATTGCTTTGCAGCCTCCATTCGCATCGTATGCACACATGCAGCCGCAAACGCGTCTGCATTTTAATATTGATGACCCTAGCTTTTATACAGACACTTATAATTACAGCCAACGCGATGGCCCAAGCACCTCATTCGACCAAAAACAACCGAAATAGCAGCCCGTTCTATTCTTCTTCTCTGCCGACCAGATAAACATACAGACATGAGGCTGCCGAATATTTGAGGGGCAACATCCCCCAAATCACGGACACCGGCCAAACCACGAACTCCTTTTCTCCGCCCCGTGCTGCACCTCAATCCGGCCTTATCCATTGACAACAAAGTGAATTTTCCGCACTCGGCACCCCGCGATGTCAACTGGCGCCCGCTGTGGCCCGTCCGCGCGACGCCGTCCACATGAGAAGCAGCCGAATTTCGATCCCACGGACGCCGGGAGCCTGACCGAACCCGATGGACACCACCCCGCCCCTCCGATAAACCGACGAATAGGGGGTATCTGCCGTCCGCCACCGAAACGGCGGGCGCGGCCCGGAGGCGCATGGGAGGAACCTTGATCGGTCGGAACACGCTCAGGCCGGTTTTCCACATCATCGGCATTCTGCTCACCATTCTCGGCCTCGGCATGCTGCTGCCGGCGGTCGCCGATGCCGCCGTGGGCAACCCCGACTGGACGGCCTTCGTGGGCGCAAGCGCCGCGACGCTGGCGGTCAGCGGCGGCATGGTGCTGGCGACCTCCAGCCGCGAGCCGGAGCATTTCACCATCAAACAGCATTTCCTGCTGACGGCGCTGGCCTGGGTGATCCTGACCACGTTCGGCGCCCTGCCCTTCATGATGTCGGCCGTGAAACTGTCCTTCACGGACGCCTTTTTCGAGGCGATGTCCGGCCTTTCGACGACCGGGGCCACGGTGATCGTGGGGCTGGACAACGCGCCGCCCGGCGTCCTGCTGTGGCGCGCGCTGCTGGCGTGGTTCGGCGGGGTCGGGATCATCTTCATGGCCATCGCCATCCTGCCGGTTCTGCGGGTCGGCGGCATGCAGCTGTTCCGCACCGAATCCTCTGACAAGAGCGACAAGCCCTTCGCCACCATCAAGGACACCGTCGGCGCCATCGCGCAGATCTATCTGGCGCTGACGATTCTATCGATCATCGCCTTCCACCTCGCCGGCATGAACTGGTTCGACGCGCTCTGCCACGCCATGGCGGCCATCGCGACGGCCGGCTTCTCCACCAAGGACGCCTCGATCGGCTGGTTCGACTCCCAGGCGATCCTGTGGGTGGCAACCTTCAGCATGCTGGGCGGGTCCGTTCCGCTGACCTGGTACATCCGGTCGCTGCGCACCCCCCGCGCCACGCTTCTCGGGGACAGCCAGGTGAACACCCTGCTGATCGTGCTGGTCCTGTGCTGCGGCGCCATCGCGGCCTGGGCTCATCTGGTGATCGGGATGCCCCTGTGGGACGCCCTGTCGCACAGCACGATGAATGTGACCTCGATCATCACGACGACCGGCTTCGTGTCCGTCGATTATTCAACCTGGGGCGGCTTCCCGATCGTCGCGTTCTTCTTCTTTTTCTTCATCGGCGGCTGCACCGGATCGACCACCGGATCGATCAAGATCTTCCGCTGGCAGGTGCTGGCCCAGTCGATGCTGAACCAGATGCAGCGCATGCTGAAGCCGCACCGCGTTCTGGTCCCGCTCTATCAGGGCAAGCCGCTGCCGGAGGAGGTCACCGGGTCGGTGATCAACTTCACCTTCGCCTATATGGCGGCTTTCGGCATCATCGCGCTGATTCTGGCGGCGATGGGAATCGAGTTCCTGACGGCGGCCAGTTCGTCGGCGGCGACGCTGGGCGCGGTCGGGCCGGGGCTCGGCCCCATCGTCGGGCCGGCGGGCACCTACCAGCCGCTTCCCGACGCGGCGAAATGGGTGCTGAGCTTCGCCATGCTGCTCGGCCGGCTGGAGGTCTTCACCGTGATGGTGCTGTTCCTGCCGACCTTCTGGCGGGATTGAAAAAGGCCGCGCCCTGCGGCGCGGCCTCATCAACCGGGATCAGCGCTTGAAGACTTCGGCCTTCACCTGCGCGAAGGCCCAGTCGAGCCAGGGAAGCAGCGCCTCCATGTCGTCGTTCTCCACCGTGGCGCCGCCCCACAGGCGCAGGCCCGGAGGCGCGTCGCGGTAGGAACCGACGTCGAACGCCGCCCCCTCCTTCTCCAGCAGCGCCGCCAGCGCCTTGGCGAAGTCGGCCTGCGCGGCGGGCGACAGTCCGTTCACGTCGGGATCGGTGAAGCGCAGGCAGATCGCCGTGCAGGAGCGGATGGCCGGATCAGCGGCCAGGAAGCCGGCCCAGTCGCTTGTCGCGACCCACTCCGCGACGATGCGCAGGTTCTGTTCCGACCGGCGGATCAGGTTCGGCAGGCCGCCGGCCGACAGGGCCCAGCGCAGGCTGTCGATGGCGTCCTCCACGCACAGCATGGAGGGGGTGTTGATGGTGTCGCCCTCGAAGATGCCGTCGATCAGCTTGCCGCCCTTGGTCAGCCGGAAGATCTTGGGCAGCGGCCGGTCGGGCTGGAAGGTCTCCAGCCGCTCCACGGCGCGCGGGCTCAGCACCAGCATGCCGTGCGCGGCCTCGCCGCCCAGCACCTTCTGCCAGGACCAGGTCGCCACGTCGATCTTGTGCCACGGGATGTCCATGGCGAAGGCGGCGGAGGTCGCGTCGCAGATCGACAGCCCCTGCCGGTCGTCCGGGATCCAGTCGGCGTTCGGCACCCGCACGCCGGAGGTCGTGCCGTTCCAGGTGAAGACCACGTCGTGGCTGAAATCGACCTGGGTCAGGTCCGGCAGTTCGCCGTAGGAGGCGGTGATGATGCGGGCGTTCGCCAGCTTCAGCTGCTTGGTGACGTCGGTCACCCATTCCTTGCCGAAGCTTTCCCAGGCCAGCATGTCCACGCCGCGCGCGCCCAGCATCGACCATAGCGCCATCTCCACGGCGCCGGTGTCCGAGGCGGGCACGATGCCGATGCGGTAGTCGCCGGGAATAGCCAGCACGGCGCGGGTCAGGTCGATGACCTCGCGCAGCTTCGCCTTGCCGGGCTTGGAGCGGTGCGAGCGGCCGAGAAGCGCGCCCTCCAGCGCCTCCAGCGACCAGCCGGGCCGCTTGGCGCAGGGGCCGGAGGAAAACAGCGGGTTCGACGGCCGGCGGGCGGGCTTCATGGGGGCACTCCTCCCCGAAAGTGGGATCAGGTTACGGCGGCGGACGATAGGTCGCGCACCCGCCACCGTCAATCATCCCCGCACGCGCAGCAGAGTCGCCTGGATGTGCCGGATCCCCTCGGCGTCGCAGATGTAGTAGCAGACCGCCACGCGCCCGTCGGCCAGCACCGTCGCCCAGGGATAGCCCACGTCCGGCGACGGCGCGTCGTCGCGGATGACGAATTCCGGCGCGTCGTCCAGCGATTCCTTGTACGGATCCCAGACCCGCGCGCGGACGCCGAAGGGCTGGTGGCGGTAGCCATAGACGACCAGCAGCCGCCCATCCGGCAGCGGACAGGCGTCGTAGGGATGGCCGATGACCGAACGGGTCCGCCACGGCTCCCACGTCATCCCCTGGTCGCGCGACAGCGACGTGACCAGACGGTCGCCATGCCCGGTGGTGCGGTGGAAGGCGATCAGGCGCCCGTCCTCGGTCAGGTGCAGCGCCGTTTCGCAGAATCCGGCCTTGCCCTCGGCATCCCGCGCGATGGTGCTGCGCAGTTCCCAGCTCTCTCCCTGATTTTGGGAGGCGAACAGGTAGCTTGTGTAGGGGCCGCCCGTGTAGGTCGCCATCAGCAGCGTGCCGTCCGGCGCCTCGACCGCGCGACCGCGCACCGCACCGCCCAGCATCGGGCGCACGCCCGGCACGATGGCGCCCTGGTCCGGCAGCTCCGGCAGATATTTGTGCGGCGACCACGTCCGGCCGCCGTCGTCGCTGTGCCGGGTGCAGCCGCCCCAGAACAGGAACATGGCGCCCGTCGCCTCCGGGCTGCCGAAGAAGTAAACGCCTTTCTCCTTCAGCCGCGCCGCGTGCCGCGCCGACATCGGGTACCAGCAGAAGCTGCCCATCACGATGCGGCCGGAGCGCAGCACCAGCAGGTTGGCGTCCTGGTCGCCCGCTTCCGGGTCCACGGGCAGCGCCTGCGGCTCGCCCACCGGCTCGAGTTCCGGCGAGAAGCGTTGGATCACAAGGTGCGAGCGCGAATCGACATGGTCCACGCTGTCGAAGTCGTTGCCGCCCTCCTCCGGCGCGCCGTGCAGCCAGCGGTAGTCGCGGGCGCGCCGGAAGGCCACCAGCACCGTGCCGTCGGCCAGCGTCGCGGCCGAGGGGAAGGCGGAGTAGAAGCGGCGCTCGCTGTAGACGACGCGGTGCGAGAGGATTTCGAGCATGGGACGAGACAACCCCGTTCGCGCCCCCGGACCATCGGGTGCGTTCCGGATTCCGTTGTCCCGCCGATTGAATGAATGATTCCTTTACGGTCCCCGTGATCCACTGATAGTCACACTTGGTTATCCCACGGCGCGGCAACTTTCGGCGACCACGGTCATGAGCGAATCGACGACGGCGAACATTCCCTACGGCCGCCACCGGGAACGCAACGACCTGTCCCAGGTCCTGCCGCTGTCCACGCCCTTCTCCCTGCTGATCGACCCGTCGAACGGCTGCAACTTCCGCTGCGTGTTCTGCGCCACAGGGTCGCCCGACACGCTGAAGGAGATCGGCCGGCCGCGCGGGGCGATGAAATTCGACCTGTTCCGCAAGATCGTTGACGACCTCGCCGCCTTCGACGCGCCGCTGAAGTCCGTCCACCTCTACAAGGACGGCGAGCCGCTGGTAAACCCGCGCGTGGACCACATGGTCCATCTGCTGAAGGCGCGCGGTCTCGCCCGCCATGTGGAGATGACCAGCAACGGCTCCCTGCTGACGCGGGAGCGGGCCGACGCGCTGCTGGACGCCGGGCTCGACGCCATGCGGGTGTCGGTCTACGGGGCCAGCGACGCGATGTACAAGCGCGTCACGCGCAAGTTCGATTCCTTCCGGACGGTCGTGGACAACGTCGCCTACCTGCACCGCCGCAAGACGGAGCTTGGCCGCGACTTCCACCTGCACTGCAAGATCATCAACGTGGAACTGACCGCCGAGGAGCGGCAGACCTTCATCGACACCTTCGGCCCGATCAGCGACAGCATCTTCGTCCATCCGCTGCACGGGCAGGCGCTGGCGGAGGAGAGCGGTTTCGCCGCCGCCCCCGACACCGCGCGCAAGGTCTGTTCCGAGCCGTTCCTGAAGCTCGCCATCAACTTCAACGGCGAGGTGTCGGTCTGCTGCGCCGACTGGCGCATGGCGACCATCGTCGGCAACGTCGCCGAGGAACCGCTGATCGACATCTGGAACGGCGAGCGCCTGCGCGCCTTCCGCCTGACCCATCTGGAGGGCCGCCGCGACGAGCTTCCCGCCTGCCGCGATTGCAGCTATGTGCAGACTCTGCCTGCCGACAACAACCTCGACCCCTTCGCGGCGGAACTGATCGCAAAGTATCGGGGATGACTGACGAACGCCAGAGAAGGAATAAGGAATATTCACCACAAAGACACTAAGACACAAAGATTTCCACAAAGAGGCGTGTCTTTTTCGGCGCGCCGCCCTCGCGAGAACTCCTTAGTGACGTTCTTTGCGCCCTTTGTGTCTTTGTGGTGAATCGCCGACACAAAAAGATGCTTTTGGCGCTTCAGCCCGCCCCCCGCGCCGCGACGAGGTGGTTGAGCGTGATGGTCATCACCTCTTCCCCGCGCTGGTTCAGCGTGGTGTAGGCAAGCCGCACCGTGCCCCGGTCCCCGCGGCGGGACGGGATGGCCTCCTTCACCTCGACGCGGACGCGCAGCGTGTCGCCAGGGCGCACCGGGCGCAGCCAGCGCAGTTCGTCGCCGCCGGAACCGCCCAGGCTGGTGCCCGTGATGGCGCCGGTGTCGCGGAACAGGCGGAAGGTCAGGGACAGCGTGTGAAAGCCGCTAGCGATCAGCCCACCGAACGGCCCCTCGGCGGCGGCGACCGCGTCCATGTGGAACGGCTGCGGATCGAAACGCTGGGCGAAATCCATGATCTGGCTGTCGGTGACCGTCGCCCCTTCGGTCTCGATCACGTCGCCGACGTGGAAATCCTCGAAATACCGCCCGGCCATGCCCCTCCCCTTTCTGGTTTTCAGACGGCCGGCACATGAATGCTTCATGTTCGGCCGGCCGTATGCCCCTCTCGCACATGGCTGTGCCATGTGCTGCCGGGTTTTAATCGCAGGCGTTTGATGGAAACCATCAAACGCCTGCGATATCAGACGGCGCGCTCGTAGTAGTGGGCGCCGCACAGGGGCTTTGTAACGTAAGGGGCAACCTCGCGGAAACCCAGCGTATGGTAAAGGGTCCGCGCCGCCTGCATGGAGGTCAGCGTCTCCAGCCGCAAGGCCCGGTGCCCGGCCGCCCTGGCCGCGTCCAGCGCCGCCTCCGCCAGCGCCCGCCCCACCCGGCCGCGCCGGAATGCCGGGCGCACGAACAGCCGGCGCATTTCCGCCGTCCCATCGCCGAGCGGCCGGACCCCAACGACGCCCGCCGGCTGCCCGTCCACGAAGGCCAGCAGCAGCGCGCCCTCCGGCCCGGCATAGGGACCCGGCAATCCGTCCAGTTCCGCCTGGAAACCGGCGAAGCAGGGCGAGTTGTCCTGCGACCGCTCATACTCCCGGAACAACGCCCGCGCCTCGTCGAGGTCGGCGGCGGTCCGGGCGGAGCGGATCGCGGATTCAGACATGAATGGCGCCTTCCAGATAGAGCACGGCCTTGCCCGCGATCCTCACCCGGTCGCCGGCCAGTTCGCAGGACAGCACTCCGCCCCGCGCCGAGACCTGCCGGGCCTCCATGCGCGCCTTGCCCAGCCGCGCGGCCCAATAGGGGATCAGTGTGCAGTGGGCCGACCCGGTCACCGGATCCTCCGGTATGCCGCCGGCCGGCGCGAAGAAGCGCGACACGAAATCCACGCCGCCCGTCCCCGGCGCCGTGACGCACACGGCGAAGGCGTCCAAGCGGGCCAGGGCACTCATGTCCGGAGCCAGCGCCCGCACCGCCGCCTCGTCCTCATAGACGACCAGCAGATCGCGCGACTTCAGAACCGCGACCGGCGCCGGCCCGCCGAGCGCCTCCAGCAGACCCGCCGGCGGTGCGGCCATCGGCTCCGGCGGACGGCTCGGGAAATCGAGCGTGAAGAGGTCGCCGTCGCGCGTCACGGTCAGGGAGCCGGCCTTGCGCGTGGCGAACTCCCAACGGGAGCGGCCGGGCTCGATGACCGTCGCCAGCACGAAGGCCGTCGCCAGCGTGGCGTGGCCGCACAGATCGACCTCCTCCGTCGGCGTGAACCAGCGCAGTTCATGCCCGGCGCCCCGGCGGACGAAGAAGGCAGTCTCCGCCAAGTTGTTCTCCGCCGCGATGGCCTGGAGCGTCGCGTCGGGCAGCCAGGAGTCCAGGGGAACCACCGCCGCCGGGTTGCCGGCGAAGACGGCGTCGGTGAAGGCGTCGACCTGATAGATGGGCAGGCGCATCGCGATGATTCCCCTGGATTGTCTTTACGGCTTCTCGGTGAAAAGGAAGGCCTGCTCGTGCCGCGTCATCCCCGCCTGCTCGTAGAAGGTGACGGCCTTGGGCGC
>JAEZID010000100.1 GCA_023416195.1 Pseudomonadota bacterium
GTGCGCATGGTGCTGACCCGCCGGCCGCGGGCCGCGCGGCACACGTTTGTTGCCTTGTTGCCCAACAGCCCGGCCACCGGATCCTTGACACCTCAGGCGGTGAGACGCGCGAATCACCAGGGAGTAAAGTCGCCGACACTCGATTCATCAGCATCCCGAGCTACGCGGGAAACGGGGTGATGCCGGACCGAGGAGGGCGGCGTGACGTTGGTGCGATAATCGGTTGGCCGTTGGCGGGAAATGTCTTGCCGGGTAAGGACGTCGGCCTCGCTGAAGCCGAACCCCGGATGCCGTACAAAGCCAACGGGAGCCGACGTCACACGATCCCGAAGGTCGGCTATCGGGTTGAGAACCGGGGCGACCGGCATGACCGGCCTCGGCATGCCGGTGTCACGCCGCGCCACCTGAACACCGCGGGATTGGGCGAAGTCCGCCCAAATGCTGATTTCCGCACCAACGTCCCTTCACAGGAACGCGCTGGGACTGTGCGCATCTCGGGGCCGGCCTCTCATCGCGCATCATCCTTGGTCCATCTGGCAAGTTCCATCCGGCGATCCTGCTGAGCCTTGCCTGAAAACGGGCACTCACCTGGCCTCAGCGATTTCACTGTCCCCATTCCCGCGCAGGACGTCCAGGAATCGCTCCAGCACCAGATTCGGCTGAGCCCCTTTCTTCGTCACCACCTGGAACTCCAGGGCGTGATGGTAGGTGTCGGGCAGCAGCGACCGCATCATGCCGCGCTCCACCCATTGCCGGGCATAATGGGTGGGCAGAAAGCCGACATAGCATCCGGTCAGGATCAGGAAAGCCACCCCCTCGCGGTCGGTGGCTGTCGCCGTGTTGTTCAGCTCATGGGGAAGCTGCGCCTGGGTCGGCGCCACGGCGTCGGCGGTCTCCACCGCCTCTCTCGTCACCGCACCCTCGGGACGGTCGAAAAGTGGATGGCCCTCGCCGCAATAGAGCAGGGATTTCTCCTCGTAGAGTGGAAGACCGGCCAGCCCCGGCAGCCCGCGGCGAACCGGGACGACGCCGACGTGCAACTGCCCGTCCAGAACGCCCCGTTCGATCTCGTTGGGCGGGATCATGCGGATGTTGACTCGAACCTCCGGCGCCAGCCGTTTCAAGCCGCGCAAGGCGTGCGTCACCCGCATCTGCGGCATGGTGACGAGGTTGTCGGTGATCCCGATGTTCAGCTCGCCGCGCAGGCGGCCATGAAGGGTGTTGATCTCGCTGCGGAAGCTCTCGGTGCTGGCCAGCAGGCGCATCGTCGCCTCGTAGGCCAGATGCCCTTCGTCGGTCAGCCGGAACCCCGCCCGCCCGCGCCGGCACAGCGTGAGGCCAAGCCGCCGCTCGAGATCCGCCATATGCTGGCTGATCGCCGCCCGGCTGATGTTCAGTTCCACCTCCGCAGCGGAAAAGCCGCCGCACTCCACCACCGTCCGGAACACGCGCAGCAGCCGGATGTCGGCGTCACCGATCGGAGCCATGGACCGGGTGGGCTTGCTCATGCTGGCACCGTGAGGGATGTGGGCGTGATAGGTAAGCGGACGATTATGTGAAGTTCTTATAGTTTGGATTTAATCACAACCAGGAACCGCGCACACTCTTGTTCGACAGCACCCCTGACAGAAGCGGCCCTAACAGAAGCGGCCCTAACAGAAGCGGGAGAACAGCGGATGGCACCCCTGGACAACGATCACAGCCAGCCCCCCGGCCAGTCCTTCGACAAGGCTGCCGGACTGACGCGCGAGGAGCTTGACGCCTATTGGATGCCGTTCAGCGGCAACCGTCAGTTCAAGAACAACCCCCGCATGATCGTGAAGGCGGAGGGGGCCTGGTACTGGGACGCCGAAGGCCGCAAGATCTACGACAGCCTGTCCGGCCTGTGGTGCAGCGGCGCCGGCCACGGCCGCCGCGAGATCAGCGAGGCCGTCGCCCGCCAGATCGCCGAGCTGGACTACAGCCCCGCCTTCCAGCACGGCCATCCGGCCGCCTTCAAGCTGGCGCACAAGCTGGCGTCGATGACGCCGGCCGGCCTCGACCATGTCTTCTTCGTCGGTTCGGGGTCCGAGGCGGCCGACACCTCGTTGAAGATGGCGCGGGCCTATTGGCGCCTGAAGGGCCAGCCGACCAAGACCAAGCTGATCGGCCGGTCCAAGGGCTATCACGGCGTCAATTTCGGCGGCACCAGCCTGGGCGGCATCGGCGGCAACCGCAAGCTGTTCGGCACCGGCGTCGACGCCGATCACCTGCCCCACACGCTGCTGCCGCAGAACCTGTTCGTGAAGGGCATGCCGGAGGAAGGCGCCTTCCTGGCCGACGCTCTGGAGGAGCTGGTGGCGCTGCACGACGCCTCCAACATCGCCGCCGTGATCGTCGAGCCGCTGGCCGGTTCGGCCGGCGTGCTGCCGCCGCCGAAGGGCTACCTGCAGCGCCTGCGCGAGATCTGCGACAAGCATTCCATCCTGCTGATCTTCGATGAGGTCATCACCGGCTTCGGCCGCATGGGCGCCCCATTCGGCGCCGACGCCTTCGGCGTCGTCCCGGACATCATGAACGTCGCCAAGGGCCTGACCAACGGCGCGGTCCCGATGGGCGCCGTCGTGGCGAAGCGCGACATCTATCAGGCCTTCATGGACAATGGCGGGCCGGAGTACATGGTGGAGTTCCCGCACGGCTACACCTATTCCGCCCATCCGGTCTCCTGTGCCGCCGGTCTGGCCGCGCTCGACATCTTCGAGCGGGAGAAGCTGTGGGAGAAGGCCGCGGCGCTGGCGCCGCATTTCGAAAACCTGATCCACGGGCTGAAGGGGCTAAAGAACGTCGCCGACATCCGCAACTACGGCCTGACGGGCGCCGTCACCATCGCGCCGCTTCCGGGCGAACCGGCCCGCCGGCCCTATGAGATCGGCGAGAAGTGCTGGAAGGCCGGCTACTACGTCCGCTTCGGCGGCGATACGCTCCAGTTCGGCCCGCATTTCCACAGCGAGCCCGCCGACCTCGATCGCCTGTTCAACGTCGTCGCCGACGCCATTCAGGCGACGGCGTAAGGGCGCCGGCAGAGCATCCCCCCACCCATCCCTCCCGCGCCGGTGGGAAGGGTGGGGGCAAGCACCTTGCACAACGAACACTCCCCAGGAAAAGTCATCATGACCATCGTTGCCCACTTGATCGGCGGCAAGACTGACGCGCCCGCCGGCACCCGCACCGCCGACATCGTCAATCCCGCCACCGGTGACGTGGCCGGGCAGGTCGCCTTGGCGTCGCGTGCCACGGTGGAAGAGGCCATCGCCGCCGCCGAGGCCGCCTTCCCGGCGTGGCGCGCCACGCCGCCGGCCAAGCGGGCCCGCGTCATGTTCCGCTTCAAGCAGCTTCTGGAGGAGAATGCCGACCGTATCTGCGCCCTCATCACGGCAGAGCACGGCAAGGTTCTGGACGACGCATTCGGCGAGCTGACCCGCGGCATCGAGAATGTCGAATACGCCTGCGGCGTTCCGGAGCTGCTGAAGGGCGAGTTCTCCAAGAATGTCGGCCCAAGCATCGACAGCTGGTCGGAGTTCCAGCCGCTGGGCGTCGTCGCCGGCATCACGCCGTTCAATTTCCCGGCGATGGTCCCGCTGTGGATGTACCCGATCGCCATCGCCTGCGGGAACACCTTCGTCCTGAAGCCGTCGGAGCGCGACCCGAGTTCCGCCCTGCTGATTGCCCAACTGGCGCTGGAGGCCGGCCTGCCGCCGGGCGTGCTGAACGTCGTCAATGGCGACAAGGAGGCGGTGGACACGCTGCTGACCGACCCGCGGGTGCAGGGCGTCAGCTTCGTCGGGTCCACCCCCATCGCCGAGTACGTCTATTCGACCGCCAGCGCCAATGGAAAACGGGTGCAGGCGCTGGGCGGCGCCAAGAACCACGCCATCGTCATGCCGGATGCCGATCTCGACAACGCCGTCAGCGCGCTGATGGGGGCGGCTTACGGCTCCTGCGGCGAGCGCTGCATGGCGATCTCGGTCGTGGTCGCGGTGGGCGACGAGGTGGCCGACCGGCTGAAGGACAAGCTGTCGGCGGCGCTGCGCGACCTGAAGGTCGGTGCCGGCACCGCGACCGGCTGCGAAATGGGGCCGCTGGTCACCCGGGCGCATTACGAGAAGGTGAAGGCCTATGTCGACCAGGGCGTCGCCGAGGGCGCCGATCTGGTGGTCGATGGCCGCGGGCTGGTGGTGCCGGGGTATGAGAACGGCAACTTCCTGGGCGGCTGCCTGTTCGATCGCGTCACGTCGGAGATGACCATCTACCGGGAGGAGATCTTCGGCCCGGTCCTCTGCCTTGTCCGGGTCAAGACGATGCAGGAGGGCATGGACCTCATCAACGCGCACGAGTACGGCAACGGCACTTGCCTGTTCACCCGCGACGGCGAGGCCGCCCGCTATTTCAGCGACATGATTAAGGTCGGCATGGTCGGCATCAACGTGCCGCTGCCGGTACCGGTCGCTTACCACAGCTTCGGCGGCTGGAAACGGTCGCTGTTCGGCGATCTGTCGGCCTATGGTCCGGATGGCGTGCGCTTCTACACCCGGCGCAAGACCATCACCCAGCGCTGGCCCACCGGCGGGGTCCGTGAGGGCGCCCAGTTCGCCTTCCCATCCATGAAGTAAAGACTGCGGCCGTGACGACGTCGGTGCCGATGTGCGCGCCGGCGTCGTCTGCCTTTTTGCCGCCTTGACCAGCGACGGGCATCCGTCCGCCCCGCGGGCAGGCGACCACAATCACCAACCCGAATTCCGATCCATTCAGGAGGATAGCCCGTCCCATGGCGTTGGCGCATGGAGGCGCTGCCGCAGCAATTTGCGGTCGGCTGACGTGCCGTGTAGAAGGGCGACGCCGCCGTTCTGATCGCCGCGCCCACCAAACCCTTCAGTGCTGTCGAGAAACCGTCTCAAACCTGGGGGAAGGATGGCAAAGGGCGCTGGGAAGGCGGCGAAGCGGGGGCGCAATGAAGTGGCGGGTCATGGTGGAGGTGACGGGCGAGGACGGGGCGGTGACGCGGCACGTGATCTCCGGGGGTGAGCGCACCGGGGCCGGTCAGGCGGCAACGCTCGGGCTGAGTCTGAGTGAGGGCAAGGCGACCGAGGCCGACCGGCAAGTGCGGCAACTCCATCATGTTTTACGCCGTTTGGGGGCGACGGCGACGACACCGGTCATCATCCTCCGCGACGGCGCGGAGGGTCCACGGTCGCTGGGCGCCGCGGCCAGCGTCGGCCCGATCCGTAACGTTTTGGACTGGTTTCAGCTGT
>JAEZID010000117.1 GCA_023416195.1 Pseudomonadota bacterium
GGTCGCACCAGTGGACGAGCACCAGCAGGCCGAGCCCGCCGAAGCCGCCAATCAGGCCGCCGTACAGCAGCCCCCCAAGCGCGCCCAGGATCCAGGGATCGGAATAGCGGGCGCCGCTGAAGGCCTCCGTCGAAGCCATGCCGAGGGTGGCGAGCAACGCCAGCACGGCGCCGGCCCGGCCGGGGGAGTACCAGATGCGCAGGTCGGCCGGTGCCAGCCCGTAATCTTCGGGGATCGGCCGGGCGGCATCCCGCGCCACCGCTCCACCGCCCTCGATCACGCGCCACTGCCTGCCGCCGCAGCCGCCGCCACAGCAATTGTCGTCGTTCAGCCGTTCCATCGCGCGATATTGCGCGGACGGAGCGGTTTCGGCAATCACCGATCGCCGGCGGCCGGTCAGGCGGGCGGGTGAAGACCGGCGCTTTGCCCGGCACCGTAGATGGGCGCGCGTCCCGCGTCGGTCTGAACGGGTTCGCACTCGTTCGCCGCGGCGTACTTGACAATAGTTCCGTCGATCAGACGAAGATCATAGGAGGGAGTGCCACAGACGGTGCGCGCGATGACCATCGCGTCGCGTCCCCGATGCCTGACCCTCGAACCGAGTTTCAACATGGTTTCCTCTTGCTTTTGTTGCCGTTGTTTATCGAACGATACCCCCGGCGGTGTTGGGCGGCGGTGCAACAAAAAGGAGACGCGGAAGACCTCGGCGGGAGGATCCCGGCGGGGAGCTTTGATCCGCCGGGCAAGATGTTCTAAAGCTGCGCCCCTCGGGGCCGTTTCGGCGCCCCACAGCAGGACCCGCCATGGACGACGCCATCGAACACCGCCTGGCCGAGCTGGAATCCCGGCTGGCCCACCATGAACGGATGGCCGAGGAGCTGTCCTCGGTGATGTTCGAGCAGGGACAGATCATCGACCGGCTGACCGCCCAGGTCCGCCGCCTGCGCGAGCGCGTCGCCGAGTTGGAGGCCGGCCCGCAGCGCGCGCCGCAGGACGAAGCTCCGCCCCCGCATTATTGACGCCGGCCCATTGAACGCCGGCTTTCAGCGCGTCCGCCAGCCGGCCTTCGGGCCGTCCCAGCTGACCTGGGGGATGCAGAGGGGCTGGCGGGCGCAGTCGGCCTTGGCGCAGCCGCAGGCGGGGAACAGGCAGCGGTCGCCGTTCACGTCCGTCGCCTGGACGGCCAGTTCATAGCGCGTGCCGCGCATCAGCCGGGCGCCGATGGCGCTGTGGCGTTCGTAATGTTCGACGACGGCGAGCGACCGGAGCATCCGGGCGCGCTGTTCCTTGGCATCGACGCTCATCCCTTCCTCCCGCCGTCATCGGCTCTTCCGATGAAATTGGGCGTGACGGGGGAGGCCTCCCACCGGGGCAAGCGCCGTAACCCCGGCGTCCTGCGGAAGCCCGCCGGATGCGGTTCTCCGGAAGGCCGGTGATAGAACCTTGCCGTCAGGCGTCGGCGGGCAGGTCGGCGGTCCAGCGGATGGCGCGGTTGCGGCCCTCGCGCTTGGCGCGGTAGAGCGCCTGATCGGCGAATTTCAGGACCTGGGGCACGTCGGCCGCATCGTCCGGCCACATGGCGATGCCGACGGAACAGCCGACCGACACCGCCTCCCCCTTCACGATCACCGGCTCGTTGATGGCGGCGATGATGCGCTCGGCCAGTTCGCGGGCATCGGGGCGGGGCGTGCCTTCGCGGCCCGGCAGCACCGCCGCGAATTCGTCGCCGCCCAGCCGCGCCACCACGTCGTCGCCCCGGAAGCAGGCGGCGAGGCGCCCGCCGACCTGCCGCAGCACGGCGTCGCCGACATCGTGGCCCAGCCGGTCGTTGACCGGCTTGAAGCCGTCCAGGTCGATGTAGAGGAAGGTGGCCGAGCCTTTGCCGGAGGTCGACGCCTCCACATACTGCTCGAAATAGCGGCGGTTGGGCAGCGCGGTCAGGCGGTCCTGGTAGGCGATGTCCTCCAGCCGCAACAGGGCCGCGTCGCGGTGGACCAACCCGTCGATCAGGTCGCGCAACGTGGCCGACAGGGTGGTGATTTCCCTGGATCCGCCGAACACCGGCATTTCGGTGGTCTGGTCGCCGGCGCGGATGCGCTCCGCCGCCTCCGCGATGCGGCGCAGTGGCCGCGTGATTCGTCCGGCCGCCAGCCAGGAGAGAGCGCCGAACAGCACGACCATGGCGCCGCCGGCCAGCGCGGTTTCCACCGCCTGCGCCGTCGCCGGGGCGTAGGCGATGTCGAGCGGCTGGCGGGCGATGACGCTCCACCCCAGCCCCTGGTAGGTCCGGTACCCGTTGCCGAAGGCGTAGCCGGTCAGGTAGCGCCGCCCGTCCGGCCAGTTTTCCACCGTCCAGCCCCGGCCCTGCGCCTGGGCGCGCTCCACCGCGTCGATGTCCAGCCGGCTTCCGGCCATGCCCTTGGGCCCGAGCAGGACCGTGCGGTCGGCCGCCACGACGAACAGCTCCAGTTCGGCGCGGTCCTTCATCGGTTCCAGCATCGACTGGCGGACTTCGTTGACCCAGGTCCAGCTGAGATGGGTCGCCAGCACGGCGATGACGTCACCCCGCTGGTCGCGCACGGGCACCGAGATGTCGACGAACTTCATCGCCTCGCCGGTCGGGTTCGGCAGCAGCTTGGCGAGCAGCACCGCGTCGTGCACGTCGCCGACGAACAGGCTGTCCAACCCGTTGCGGTAGACCGGGCGGGCGGAGATGTCGGCGCCGTCGAGGACGCCGTCGGTCGCCGCCAGCACCTTCCCCTTCGGACTGAGGATGCCCATCCAGGACATGGTCGGGAAGGTCGCCTTGAAGTCGTCCAACAGGCGGCGCATGGCCGGCGGATCGTCCAGGATGGGGGCAACGCCGAGCTTGGCGAGCATGCCGACCTCGCTGGAGCGCGCCCACATGGAGCGGTCCAGCTTGTCGGCCATCTGGGAGGCGACCTCGGACAGGGAACGGCCGATCTCGTCCTCGATCCGCTCGCGCGAGCGCAGGCCGGTCAGCAGCGCCAACACGACCGAGACGCCGAGCACCAGCGCCGCACTGGTCAGCGCCACCGTCGTCCTCAGCCCCCGCTCCCTGCCGGCCATCACCCTTCCTCCCGATACGGATACCCGTCACCGCCCCCTCGGACAGGAATGGCGAGAGCGGGAGAATTGCCGGGAAAGCTTAAAATTCGTCTAAATCTCGCGCATCCCAACGGAAACGTAACAGGAACTTTGATTCGCTCGAAACGATTCCATGTATAGTGGATCGGACGACAGCCGTGGGAGGATCCAGTGGCGACGCTCAAGGAGTTCGAGGAGGCGCTGAAGGCGGCGGGCAACGTGGCGGCCCTGGAAATTCTGGACAAGCTGCGCGAGCGCGACCGGGCGAACCGGACGATCCGGCCGGCGCGGCGTCTGGTCGGGCGCAAGATGACGCCGGAACTGGCGGCGGAAATTCAGTATCTCCACCGCACCACCTCCATGACCCAGCAGGAGATCGCCTTTCACCTTGGCGTCAACCAGGGGCGGGTGAACGAGGTCATCAAGCGCGGCAAATGGCTGGACGGCGACCCGAACGCGCCGGAAGCCGTCGCCCGCGACAAGGCCAAGGA